>JADYZI010000494.1 GCA_020853255.1 Acidobacteriota bacterium | reverse complement strand
GTGCACGGCCCGAATTTACCGGATTCACTCCTCAACCATCTCCGATCGGATGTTCGCCGCGTAGGCAACCTCCGTAACGACCTCGTGTCGGGCGAAGTTTACTCCGGCCAAGACTGGTGAGGCCGTCGATCGCTGACTCATCTGACATTCCTTGCACAAATAGATCTCTAAAAAATCTTACGAAACCGTTCGGTTGCACTTGACATACGCAACCGTTCGGTTGCATACTGCATTTCGTTGTGACGAAACGAGACATTTTTCAAGCAATTGCAGACCCAACTCGGCGGGCGATCATCGCATTGATCGCTATTCAGGCAATGACGCCGAATGCGATCGCGGAGAATTTTCAAACAACGCGTCAGGCGGTTTCGAAGCATTTGCGGATACTGACCGAATGCGAGCTTGTCACACAAGAGAATCGGGGCCGGGAAATTTACTACACGCTCGAGATCAAAAAGATGAAAGAGATCGACGAATGGCTCGAACAGTATCGCAAGATCTGGGAGGCCAGATACGAGCAGCTCGACGACGTTCTCGCTGTGCTAAAACAAGAAACTCGAAAGGCATGATCTTGATTTCTCTGCATCTCTGCGGCTTGGCGGGAGGAATCTTCCCGCAGAGACGCAAAGCCGCAGAGGAAGGAAAAGTGAGGATTGAATATGGAATTTATTGTAAACAAAGAGACTAAGACGGTCTCGATCACGAAAGAATTTGCGGCCGGGCTTGATCTGGTTTGGGATGCATACACAAAAGCCGAGTTGCTTGACCAATGGTGGGCGCCGAAGCCGTTTCTGTCGCGAACGAAGGCGCTCGATTTTACGGTCGGCGGCCGGAGATTTTACGCGATGGTCGGTCCCGACGGAGCCGAGCGCTGGGCGGTTCAGCGATACACGTCGATCACGCCGAAGACGAATTTCAAATTCTTCAATGCGTTCGCCGACGCGGAGGAAAATCTTCAGCTTCCGGGCTCGGACTGGAATTTCGATTTCACCGACCAGGGCGATACGACCAAGGTCAGCGTCTCGATCTATAACGAGTCCCTGGAACGAATGGAGATGATACTCGCAAGCGGATTCACCGAGGGAGTAAAAGTGCAGCTACAGAATCTGGAAGAGCTATTGGCGACTCTATCAGCCTCGAAGCGAGCAGCGTAAGATCGGGCCACGAATGTACCAATAGAAATGCCTAAATTTGTGTATTCGTGGCTTACGGATTCTTAAATATTACATGAACGTGAAACAACAGATCAAAGCCCACATCTCGAACTTGCCGGAGCCTAAACGCTCCGAGATGCAGGCACTCAACGACCTCATTGTGGGCGTAAAGCCGGACTGCAAATTATGGTTCCTCGACGGCAAGGACGACACGGGCAAGGTCGTTTCGAACCCAAGTATCGGCTATGGATCTCGCCCGCATAAATACGCCGACGGATCGACCCGGGAGTTTTATCAGATTGGCCTCAGCGCCAACAAAAGCGGCATCTCGGTCTATATCCTCGGTATCGACAACAAGAAATACCTCGCCGAAACCTACGGAACTGAACTCGGCAAAGCAACCGTCACCGGCTATTGCATCAGGTTCAAGAAACTGGATGACATCAGCCTTGATGTCCTTAATGCCGCGATAAGGTTTGGGTTTGAGAACCAGGATGAATGAGGTTGAGCTGGGTGTAAAAAGAGGTAGTCGGGCATTTTGCGACTAGCAACATCTACTAGGATGGCTAAAAGAACAAAACGAGAGGACTTCGCATGATAAAAATTATCGTTCCAACATTTCTGCTGTTTTCTATACTCGCCTTAGCCATCGCCAGCTTCGCTCAGAACGAAAAGGGGGAAAAGGAATTTCGAGCCTTTCTCGCCAACTTTGAAAGAGCTGTTTCGGGACGTGATATTAGTTTTCTCGAACGAGTAATGCCGGATGATTATGTTCGCACCGGCGCAAACGGCAAGATGACGGATCGCGCGCGTCTCTTGAAATATTTTGCGCAGCAAAAGGCCAAACCAACCTTTCGCTACATATCCCTGAAACATCCAAATATGAAAGAGCGAGTTGTCGGTAATATGGCCCTTGTCACGAACGATTGGATAGCTGAGACAACTTCTTCCGAAACATTCGGCGCACATCCATGACGGACAAGGGAAGGTACACCGGCGTTTTTGAAAAACGTAACGGACGATGGATGGTAATTGCGGAACACGACTCCGAGCAATTACACGACGATGAGTGGATCGTATCTTCGGTCACCAAAGCAGGCCGTGAGTACAACGAACTGATGAAACGACTCAAGAGTGGCCGCCCCTACGCCGAGTTAGAAAGTTCCGGTGATCTCGCGGCACTGGACCGAGTCCTCGCCGATGAATACACATACACGGGTCGCGACGGCGAGTTCTTCAATAAGGCCCAAGATCTGGAGGGTTACAAATCTAATCAGATCAAGATCGAGTCCGCAGAGTTTCTAGAACAAAATGTGCGAGCGATCGAAAACAATGCCGCGATCGAGACCGGAAAGATCAGGTACGTAGGAAGGAATGCGGGTAAGCCATTCGATATCACGAAACGCTACACAACTACTTGGGTTTTTTACGGACGCTGGCAAATCACCGCTAATCATACGTCGGCTGTTAGGCGGTGACGACCAGCATTGAAATGTTGAGAAGGAACTAATGAGAAAAATAATTGCATGTGAATTTATGACGCTTGATGGCGTGATACAGAATGAGGAGAATGACGGCGACGGGTTCAAGCACGCCGGCTGGTTTTTTGGCTATGCGGACGAGGCGACGGGCGCCGTTGTGCAGGAGCGGTTGGCGAAACCCGTTGATCTGCTCTTGGGCCGCAAGACGTTTGCCGCATGGGAAACGTATTGGCCGACGCATTCGAACTTTTGGCCGAACGCGATGACCGCGACAAAGTACGTCGCCTCGAACACGCGTGACTCAAGCGATTGGCAGCCCGCCGTTTTTCTGAGCGGCGATCTTGCGGAAAACATAAGGAAGCTGAAACAAACGGACGGCCCCGATCTGCACGTAATGGGAAGCGCAGATATGCTCCAGACGCTGCTTCGCAATGATCTTGTCGATGGCCTCGAATTGATGATATTCCCGATCACGCTCGGCCCCGGCAAACGCCTGTTCGCCGACGGCACCATTCCGGCTTCATTCAAGGTCGTGAGCAGCCAGATCAGCCCGAACGGCGTTATCATCGCATCTTACCAACGCGACGGCGACGTACGATCCGGCGGCGGGCCGCAGATAGAGGAGGATGAGTAAAAGCCAGGTCAGAACCGGGAGCGATAGCGGCTGGTTTTTTTAACGATGATCAATAAACAACTTGGAGACACGGAGATGCTAAACAATAGAACCTTTTCTAACTCGAAAAATGCCGATACCAGAAAAACCCGGTCGCTATCGCTTCCGGTTCTGACCGTGTCGATGCTCCTGACAATACTCCTATCGGCTGTGGTATCCGCACAGCACAAGCCGACGACGGGTTATGCGCCTGTGAATGGGTTGAGGATGTATTACGAGATTCACGGAAGCGGGAATCCGGTGGTGTTGCTGCATGGGGCGTTCATGGCGATCTCGGACGAGAACTGGAGTGTGTTGATCAAAGAACTCGCCAAGACGCGGAAAGTGATCGCGGTCGATATGCAGGGCCATGGGCGGACGGCGGATATCAAGCGTGATATTACTTACGAAAATCTGTCGGATGATGTGGCCGGGCTGCTCGACTATCTCATAATACCGAGCGCGGATATCGTCGGTTACAGTTTGGGCGCGGGTGTTGCGATGGAAACCGCGATCCGCCATCCGGAAAAGGTCCGAAAGGTCGTCAGTCTCTCACATCCTATCCGTCGTGATGGCTGGGTCAAGGAAGCGAACGATTTCTGGCCGACTTTCAATTTGGAAATGATGAAAGGCACGCCGGCCGAAACCGAAAGGGAAAAGGTTAACCCAGTACCTGGCAGTTTTCCCGCATTCTTCGCTCACATTAAAGCCGCAGCGATGAGGCCGTGGGATTTCGGCGCCGACAAATTCAAAGCGACCAAGGCGCCGATGTTCTTCATCTTTGGCGATGCCGACGGCGTGCGGATAGAGCACATCGCGGAAATGTACAGCCTCAAGGGCGGCGGCCTCATCCACGGCGACATGATGCCGCGGTCGGAATCGCGGCTCGCCATCATCCCCAACACAACCCACGTCACGCTGATGAACCGAATGTCGATCATCGTCCCAATGATCAACGACTTCCTAGACGCAATGCCGCAGAAGAAGTAGGCGGCAACATTCGCGGTAGAATAGACCTCTACCGACTCATCAGTTGCCCGCTTCCCGCCGTTATGAGGAGGATCAGCTTTATTGCTTCAAAGGCGATGAAGGCTACGTGTAGGCGCCCCTTCGGTGGATTCTCTCCGGCGATGACGGCGTTGGCACGGCGGACGAGATTCGGGAGCAGCCAGATAGTTTGTACGGCCAGAACTGCGACGACCACAACGAGTAAATACAGCGGCCATTCGAACGACGGCCTCACTATTGCGGCGTAAGCGACCACTACGACCGCAAAAACGATCTCGATCCGATTGAGGGCAGTGAAAACGCGCTTGCCGATGCCCAAGCCAAGAGCCGGTGTTATTCCCGGAGCCCGGAACTTCAGCGGCGCCTCAATGAATGAGATCGCAAGGATCATTCCGGCCCAAAAGAATGCAATTGCAATGACCATAACTTGTTGAACGCGTCACAAGAAAACTTACGCGTTCATCTCTTCTACAAAAAATCTCTGTTTCCAAATTACCGTATCAGCTCAGCGCGGTGCAAAATATGATTAAGGTCATAGGACGCTGATCTTGCCG
>JADYZI010000493.1 GCA_020853255.1 Acidobacteriota bacterium | reverse complement strand
TAAGCCGCGTGCTTTCGGGCGACGGCAAGCTGTGGCGCGGAATGGCGATCGCGAACGCGTCCATTACAGTCATCGCCGTACGCGCCGATGGATCAGTTCGTGTAGCGGCGTTCAGCGACACCGGCCATATCCCCGCTGACAAACAGACCTGGACCGGCGACGGTGCGGGCTGGCAGCCAAAAGCGAAAGCCAATTAGCAATAACCACCGGATCTAATGGGGCTTTGCCCCGACGCAGTGCGGTCAGGCTTGCCTGACCGTGACGCTTCCATAGAATACTCTATTCGCTGGGCTTTCAGACAAAGGTCTCGTTCGCGCCAGTTAGGGCTATCGTGTGATGTCTTGAAGCGACGACAAGAAATGAACAAAAAACGAATTCATCTCCATGATCGCCCGCGTCGGCTTCGAAGCCGTCGAACGCGACACCGTCTACAACCGCGTCGAGAAAATTGCGGCATGAAAAATGTATTTGGAGGAAGTTAGCAAATATGCTAACCTGATCGTGTGTGGCGTTTAACATCGAATATTACAATGAGTGGATATTGGCTGAGATCGAATCTTGGCCGGTCGACATATTGGCAGATTATGCACGTTTAGTTGAGTTGCTCTTGGAATATGGCCCTATGCTGGGTTTGCCGCACTCACGTTCGATGGGTTCGGGGCTTTTCGAATTAAGGCCGCGGGGCCGAAGCGGGACCGGAAGAGCTTTTTACTGCTATGTCGCTAACAAGAAAATATTCATCGTTCATGCGTTCATCAAAAAGACTCAGCAAACACCTGACCGAGAACTTAAGATTGCCCGCAAGCGTGCCAAGGAGATAAGAAATGGATAACGAGAAATTCAAACCTATTCGTCACAACCATAAGGAATTTTTAGGCCGTGTCGCAAAACGCAAAGGGTTTACCGAGGCCTACAACGCTCTGGACGCCGAATACCGGCTTATAGATGAAATGCTAAGGGCACGCGTTAGAGCAGGTCTGACACAGGACGCAGTTGCCGACCGAATGGGCACGACAAAAAGTGCCGTCTCGCGTCTCGAAGCCGTCGGAAAACACTCGCCTTCACTCGCTACCCTGAAACGATACGCCGAAGCCGTCGGCTGCGATATTCGTGTGAAGCTGGTTCCGCAGAAATAGTAAATATGAAAAGCACCGCGAACTTTTCAAGCGCAGTTACCGCGACCGCCAATCACGTCGCCGCCACAGCCGAAACGTCCGCGACAATCCGCGACGGCATGATCAAGGTTCGCATCCTCGACGGCATAGTAAAAACCGCTACGCCAACGACCCCGGCAAACTCGCCGGCTGGATCTCAGCCAGCCATATCGAAAAAGCACCGAAGAAAAAGGTGCCGACTCCGTAGTCATCACACGAGGTAATAATGATGAAGTTAGATAGCTCCCAGAAGAAATTCTGTCATTCAGATGCAGATTACATACGGTTGCTCGCTCCGGCGGGTAGCGGGAAAACTCTTTCGTTACTTTGGCGATGTAAATATCTTTTTGAGAACCGAGGCGATAAAACCGTCCGCTTTCTCCTTTTTACCTTTACGCGAGTTGCCCGAGATGAGTTAAAAGACGTTTTGGCAAAAAACCCTGCCTTCGCGGACATTCGGACGGTCGTACGTATTGAAACCCTCAATAAATGGGGCCTTAATTATCTGCGCGGCATCGAGTCTGGCCTCGAAGTTAAGTCGGGGAAGAAAGACTTTCATTTTTTAGTAAGGAACACTTTGCGTCCTGTTTGGGCTCCCAATAAGAAACTTGCGCCTATCGTCCAAAAGAATCAGTTCAAATTCGGGGTAATAATGGAGCTATTTGACACTCTAAAGTCATCTGGTTTCCGACACGATAAAAAAAATCTTGCTGAGCATTTCGAGAAGCAGTACCAATGGCTCGTTCATTTTGGATGCGAAAACTATGTTGATCGAAATATCTTCAAGCCACTAGAAGATCTGGAGTTTCTCGATCCTAAAGCAAAGACTTTGGGTGCTCAGTTGAAACCATTCCTTGAGTTTTGGCGGGATAGTTGTGAACACCTGTGGAATTCAGCAATTATCACTCTCGACGACATGAAATATTGGTCGTTGCTGAAGCTCGAAGAAAAGTATAAGGATTCTTATTTTCCTGAACCCAATCGCTATCACCACATCATGGTAGATGAATTTCAGGATATCAATCCTTTGGATCTTCGTCTGATTGATACCTTGCGACGAGTTAATCAGAGCACTCTGCTCATTGTAGGAGATGACGATCAAGCGATTTTTGAATGGCGAGGGTCGACTCCCGACTTTATTATTTCGCCAGATCACCATTTCGGCGTCGAGTTCGAGAACCATAAACTGGAATCTAATTACCGATGTCCGAAGAACATCGTCGAACATTCACAGAAATTGATTTCAAACAATACCTTTCGAGTTCCCAAGAATGTTTCTCCGATGCAGACTACGGATGCCAAGATTGTCGTACAGACCTACGATTCTCATGTAGATAGCATTCAGGCGGTATTGGCTTTGGCTCAAGCTGCCAAAGCCAACGATGAGAGGAAAGCCATTGCGGTCATTGGACGCAAAAAAAGCCAGTTGATCCCTCTTCAAATTCTCTTGACGTCAAACAACATTTCCTACTACGCAAAGCAAGACCTCAATGTACTGCTTAGCTATGTCTTTAATGATCTAAAAGAAGTATTGATCGCAGTCGCTACGCAGGTCGAGCGCAAATACCCTAAGGAGATTTGTAACTCTTTTCTTCGCATGGCAAATAAGGTTGAAACTTATGACCTTCGCCGTGAAGAACAAAAGCGGCTTTATGCCTATTTGATTCAACAAAGGCCTCATACCATACACGATGCCTTGAGAATCTTTGGAAACTACACCGGCCCACTTCGAGGGAGGTCGGGGGCGAGTCAAACCCTTAAATATTATGAAGCAATCTCAAACGTATTAGACTGCGATACTGTAGCTGATGCGGTTAACGAAATTGGCGTTGAGCTTGCTGGTTTTCGGAAACACTTTGCGAAAGGCGAAGATGAGATATTTTATAAGGAACCACCCTTTTTGTATCTTGCCGAATACGCCACTCGTTATGAGGATGATTTTTTTGCGTTTATTGACCACCTTGAAGAAGCTATTGATTTAATGAGGGACACGGGACTGAATGAGGATGATATCGATGTCGATTACTGGGCTCCTGTGCACCTGATGACCGCGCAAAGTGCAAAAGGAAAAGAGTTCGATACAGTGATTATTCTCGATGTAAATGATGGAATCTTTCCGAGCAAGCTTGCCGAGACGCCGCGGGAGCTCGAGCAAGAGAGAAGGGTCTTTTATGTGTCAGTAACACGAGCTAAGAAGAATCTCCTTATGTTTCCGGTGAAACGAATATTGGACAAACCCGTACCGCGAAGCCCTTACTTCAAAGAAATGGGCTTATAGATCTACGTGAAAGATATATCTACATTGATCTGCCTTAGAAACCGCTCCGGGCGCTGTTGTTCCTTTGATCCGCGAGGTGCCGGAGGCGATACTCAGGCGGCGGCCGGAGGTGGAAGATCGTCGGCGTGTGTGAATGCGGTGCATTTGTCGCAGTCGGACGTGGCGTTTCGCGAGAGGCGGACAACAACGAGGTCAAAATGACCAAGCAAGGGATCATCGAAATGATTGATCGCTCCGGCTTTCAGGGCTTGCCACATGGCAGTGCGGTCAGGCTTGCCTGACCGAGCAAGTTACGCCACAATTCTCGGAGCAGGCTGTGCCTGCGACACCTCTTTTCGCCCGCTAAAGCGGGCTGTAATTTTTAATGGCCTGCTGCGGTCGGGCAAGCCCGACCGCACTGCATTGCGGCAAGCCGCCATTGGATGTTCAAGACTGAAGACGAAGCAAGCCCGACCGCCGTGCATTGCGGCGGAGCCGGGAAAGGACGGGAAGTCCGTGGCCTGATCTTGGTGATGTCCAAACGCATAACCGTCATGCTTGCAAGACCTGAGCGACATAACTCACAATATTCGGAGCGGGCCTAAAGCTTGCGATTTACAAGGCATGAATTTCCCAAAAGGTTTATCGATATTCTTCATCGTTGCATTTCTTCTTTTCACACCCGCAGGGTTATTGGCTCAGACATATCAGGAGATGGATGCTGAGACCGGCGCTGCGGAGCAGAGGCTTTGGGGTAGTGCGTTTCTTGATCCGATAGGGGAAAAAGTTGCCGCCGAGTTCGACGCCGGTAATTATGAAAAGGCGGTCGAGGAAGCGAACAAGTTTCTGGCATACGCACCGGAAGCTCATGGCGGTACCCAGC
>JADYZI010000492.1 GCA_020853255.1 Acidobacteriota bacterium | reverse complement strand
CGAATACATCTGAATTCAGAATGTCCGCCGCGCCGGCGTAATCCTTATTTTCAAACCTGATCCGGCCGCGCAGCAATTTTGCGAGGGCCCCGGTCCGCTTTCCGGCAAAGCGTGATTCGATGGCAGCGACGGCTGCCTCGGGCGGAAGCTTGCCGTCCCTGGTCATTTGCCTCAAGGAATCAAGCGCCTGCTGCTCGGTCTGCTGGGCGGAACAGCCGACGCATAGAACGGCCAGGGTTACGATCATGAACGCAAATGAATAAAAGAATTTGTTAAGCATTTCGGTACGGGTCTACTGGGATTTCGATGCGGCTCTACGCGGGGCCTTTGCACGGAGAAATAGCTTTCAAAGAGATAAGAACCGTAATATGATACCAAAGGCCTTGGCCATTCGCACTAAATAGATGAAAAACCCAGTTTTCGCGATCACGCTCTCACTTGTCCTTGTCGCGCTTTCTTACGGCCAGGCCGCCAGCCCTACGCCGACGCCAAGCGAAGGCGATGTTGTCAAGATCTCCACAACACTGATCCAGATAGATGTAACGGTCACGGACAAGAAGGGAAAGGTCATCACCGACCTTAGGCCTGACGAGATCGAAGTTTATGAGAACGGCAAGAAGCAGGATGTAAGCCATTTTAGTTTTATTTCAAATGTGCGCGAAACGTCTGAACGCCCAAAGGCGGATAAGGGCGCGCCATTGCCCGTCCTGCCGCCTTCGGCCGTCAAGGCGGAACAGGTCAGACGGACCATAGCCCTGGTCGTGGATGACCTGACGCTTTCGTTCGAAAGCACCTATTTTGTGCGGCGCGCATTAAAGAAATTTGTTGATGAGCAAATGCAGGATGGCGACCTTGTTGCGATTATCCGGACCGGAGCAGGTATCGGCGCGCTGCAGCAGTTTACGACGGACAGGCGGCAGCTTTACGCTGCGATCGAGAACGTGAAATGGAATTCGATCGGCGCCGGCGGCATTGGCGCCTTTGCTCCGCTCCAGGCCCGCATGGATGCTGGCGATGATGAGGATGAGCCGCAAGCTGGCGAACGCACACCGGAAGGCATTGAGCGCGAGTTCAACGATTTTCGGACAAGTATCTTTGCGACCGGAACGCTTGGGGCGATAAATTACGTCGTTCGTGGAATGGCCGAACTTCCCGGCCGAAAATCGGTTCTACTGCTGTCTGACGGTTTTAGGCTTTTTACGCGCGACGCCGTGGGCAATATTGAATCCACGCGAATGCTTGAGTCGCTGCGCAGGCTGGTCGATCAGGCAAATCGAGCTTCGGTCGTTGTTTATACAATGGACGCCCGCGGCCTAGAGGTGACCGGCCTGACCGCCGCCGATGATACCAGCGGGTGGACGCCTGCACAGATCGAGCAAGCGATGCGCGACCGCTCGGAACAACTGGTTGAAACGCAAGACGGCCTTCGTTATCTTGCACGTCAGACCGGCGGTATTTCGATAATCAACAGCAATGACCTTGTTGGCGGAATTCGGCGAATCCTTGATGACCAAAGTTACTATCTGGTCGGCTATGAACCGGATACGGATACGTTCGACCCAAAGACGCGCCGATTCAACCGGTTGGATGTGCGGGTAACGCGGCCCGGCGCACGCGTTCGATACCGCAGCGGATTTTTTGGCGTTTCTGACGAGAAGATCAGAAAGCCGATCGAGACGGGGAATCAGAAACTACTGAACGCATTGACATCGCCGTTTGCGGCAAACGAGATCGACCTGCGCCTGAATGCGCTGTTCGGCAGTTCGCCGCAGGGACCGTTTGTTCGCTCATTCCTTCATATTCCGGCAAACGATCTGACGTTTACGGATGAGCCGAATGGTTCGAAAAAGGCTGTCTTCGATGTGATGGCATTCGGCTTCGGCAACAACGGCGTTATCGTGGATCAGATATCCAAGACGTTTACGGCAACCTTGAGTAAAGACCTTTTGGCCAAGGCATTAGAAAACGGCCTGGTCTATAACTTTACGTTTCCGATGAAAAAGTCCGGCGCCGTCCAACTTCGCGTTGCGGTGCGTGATCACGGCAATGACAAGGTCGGCTCGGCGAACCAGTTCGTCGATGTTCCGAATTTGAAAAAGAAGCGGCTCACGCTTTCTGGCGTGGTCCTTGAGAATATTCCTTATGCGACCTGGCAAAAGCGGTCCCAGGGCCATACGGACGAATATAGGTCAAACCCGGTTGGCGATACGGCCCAGCGGCGGTTCAAACAGGGCACCGTCATGAATTACGGGTTGACGATCTTCAACGCAAAAGCGCCCGTCGGTCAGGCCGGCTTGGTGTCGCAGATAAAACTGTTTCTTGACGGAAAGGCCGTTTTCGAAGGCTCACCCAGGCCCGTTGTTCCCGCCAGCGACAGTGAACCCGGAGCTATAAATCTAACCGGTACGCTATCTTTGGCCACCAAAATGACACCAGGGGAATATGTCCTGCAGATCGCTATTACCGACCCGCTTGCCAAGGAAAAGTACCGAACCGCGTATCAGTTTGTGCAATTCGAAGTTGTCGAATGAAGGCGGCCGTCGCAGGCCAAATGGCCAGTCATTGATCTTATTATTTTCGCTTTCGTGTGTTATGCAGATCAGATCGATCGAACTTATTGAGATAAATCTTCCCCTCGTGCATTTTTTTGAGACGAGCTTTGGCCGCACTTATGAACGGCGAATTATTCTTGTTCGCGTCGAAGACAGCGATGGCGCCGAAGGCTGGGGCGAGATAACTTGCGGCGAGGTTCCCGGTTATTCTGAAGAATGGACCGATTCGGCGTGGGAGACGGCAGAAAAGATATTGGCTCCGATGGTCGTTGGAAAAGATGTGTCAGCGGCCGCAGACATTTTCGATCTGATGAAGCGTGTACGCGGGCATAGGATGGCGAAGTCCGGCATTGAGACGGCGTGTTGGGACCTTGAGGCAAAGAAACTCGGCGTGCCGTTGTGGCGACATCTTGGCGGCGTGAATCAGACGATCGAATGCGGCGTGTCGATCGGTATTCAGGATTCGATCGGGCAGCTGATCGAGAAGATCGCGACCGAGGTCGATGCGGGCTATCGACGGATCAAGATAAAGATCGCTCCGCATTGGGACTATGAGGTCATCAAACAAGTTCGGACAGCGTTTCTTGATATCAAGTTGATGGGCGATGCCAATTCGGCATACACGCTTGCCGACATCGACAAGCTGCGATCTCTTGATGAATTCGATCTGATGATGCTCGAACAGCCGCTGGCTTTCGACGATATTGTCGATCACGCAAAACTCCAGGCGCAGATCAAAACGCCGATCTGTCTCGATGAGCCGATAAGGTCTGCCGACGACGCCCGCAAGGCAATCGAACTCGCTTCCGGCAGAATTATCAACATAAAAAACGGCCGAGTCGGCGGCCACGCGCAATCAAAGCTCGTCGAACAAACCTGCCGCGAAAACAACATCGCCGCCTGGTGCGGCGGCATGCTCGAAAGCGGCATCGGCCGAGCCCACAACATCGCCATCTCAACCCTAGCCGGCTACACAATGCCCGGCGACGTCTCGGCGAGTAAACGCTATTGGCACGGAGACATTATCGAACCGGCCGTCGAGGTTTCGCCCGAAGGCACGATTACGGCACCGGAAGGCCCGGGAATTGGGTTTGAGGTGAAACGCGAGCGGATCGAGAAGGCAACAGTGCGGAAACAAAGAATCTAATCGAGGTGGTTTGTCATGCCGAGTGAAAGACTAGCAGCGATATTGTTATCGAGGACCGATCTTTCTAGAAATGAGATTGATCAATTAAGCGAAGCCGAAGGCTGGCGAATTGTCAATGAACTCGATAAACAATCATCACGACAGCGAACAAGGTTGCCTGAAGTTTGCTTCACGGGTTTCAACAAATCAGATAAGGAACGACTTGTTGAGTTGGCTTCAACTGCGGGCTTTGTTGTTAAAGATGTTGTTACCAAAGAATTGGCGTTGCTAATCGCAGGTGAGAATGCTGGTCCGAGCAAGTTAAAGAAAGCTGAAGCGCAGAATTGTCTGATTACCGACGAATCAGGGTTTATCGCGTTTCTAGAATCCAGATGATCAATATGCCGGTGACCAAAGAACAGACAATCGACATTCCTACAATCACTTTGAACTGGAGCGAATGGACTTCTTGGGCCTCGATTGCACTTCTCGAACGAGATGGCGGCGTCACAATTCCAAACAAGACACCCGGCGTTTACGAGGCGAAACACACGCATTCGGATGAATGCTTAACGATCGGGAAAGCGTCTGATCTTCGTTGGCGCGTTAGGCAAGGGCTTGTACGGGGTAAAGCTCCACATTCGTCCGGCTCACTAATTCGATCCAATGAAGACTTGAATACCGTTATTGTTCGTTGGGCGGTTACTGATCGTCCCGCGGCCGCCGAAGAGGAACTCCATCGTTTGTATCGATGTAAGTTCGGATGCTTGCCCAAATATACGAAACACACTTAGTAGGTGGATTTAAAGCGATTGGCAAAGTTTGCCAAACATGCTAATTTCCTTGTATGAGCACGATGAACATATCTTTGCCTGAAGAATTGCGGTCTTTTGTAGATTCGCAGGTTACTGACGGCGATTATGTAAGCAGCAGCGAGTATATGCGGGAGCTCTTGCGGAAAGAAAAGGACCGCGTGCGGCTGAGAGAACTGCTTCTCGAGGGTGCCGCGTCACCCGTTAGTGAAACGGTTTGGAACGCTGAGTATTTCGAGAAAATGCGTGAGCGAGTAAAAACGAAAAGGAAATGAGCAAACCCGTCGTCCCTCGCGTCTTGGCCGAGGACGATCTCGATCGTGCGTGCGATCCCTATCTGGCAACCGCCGGTATCGATGTCGCGGTGGATTTCCTGTCCGACTTTGATCGTGCTATCGGCCACATATCCCAATTTCCCGAAACAGGCTCGCCGAGATATGGATATGAACCTGGTTTAGCCGGGATCCGTTTCTGGCCGATGACGAAATTTCCGTTCCTTATCTTCTACATCGAGACCGAGCATCAAATTGATGTATGGCGCGTGATGCACGGCGGCATGGATATTACCGCGGAACTTCAAGATCCAGGCTCGGTGCCGTAGGTTATTATGTATGTCGATGAAGGATCCAGAATCACATAAGATCGTCCTTTTGATGGGAACTGAAATGGCTTCATAAGGTTGTCATTCAAACCCCCCGCGTTTCCTCGTTCGATCACCTCAGTTACAATTTTCACGTGCGTCTTATTTCTTCCGCATCGCTGCTGCTATTTCTTGCAATGGGCGTTTCCGCGCAAGTTATCACCGGCGTTGTAATTGACCGCGATGGCGCGGCGATCGTTACGGCGAAGGTGAAGCTGCTGAACGGACCGCGTGTCGAATCGATAAACAACACAGACGCGGAAGGAAAATTTTCGTTCGTGTTGAACGGCGCGGCAAATCGGCTGCTGCTTGTTACCGCCAATGGTTTCGGAAGCTATTCGCAGATCGTGAACCAGCAAACGGCATCGCCGCTCAGCATAGTACTTGAGCCATTTCTGGTCAATGATGTGAAGGTGTCGATCACACGTAATGAGACTCGGCTAAGCGAAACACCGGCAAGCGTGGTCGTGCTGACGCGTGATGATCTGAATTCAACCGCCGCGCAGGCTGTCGATGATAGCCTGCGCCAGATCGCAGGATTTACGCTTTTTCGCCGCAGCGGAAGCCGGACGACGAATCCGACTGCGCAAGGTGCGAACCTTCGCGGCATTTCCGGCAGCGGAGCATCGCGGGCGGCGGTTTTGTTTGACGGGCTTTCGCTGAACGATGCGTTTGGCGGCTGGACGTATTGGTCGCGTGTGCCGTTGATCGCGGTCGAGCAGGCCGAGGTCCTTCGCGGCGGTGCGAGTTCGCTTTATGGGTCGGGCGGTTTGAGCGGCGCGGTGAATCTCACGCCTAGGGACGAGAATGCTGACCTATTCAATTTCCGAGCTTCGGCCGGTTTGCAGAACACCTACGACGGAAGCCTTTATACCTCGCTCATGCGACACGGCTGGCGTTTTGACCTCGCAGCAGAGACGTTTCAGACGCTTGGTTACATTCCAGTCGCGAAAGAAGAACGCGGCCTCGCGGACACGCGAGCGAATAGCAGACACAATAACAGCATATTTTCGATCGAGCGGAAGTTTGGCTCAGGGCCGCTCGTGTCGGCAGGTAATAGGAACCCAAGCGGCGGCACGGCCCGCTTGTTTCTTCGCGGCAATCTTTTTGACGAACGCCGCGACAACGGGACTTCGTTGACCTATAACAAGACCTACTTTCGTCAAGCCGCTGGCGGAGCGGACATTTTTCATCAAACGGCCGGCGAGTTCCGATTTCGAGCGTTTATCGAAACACAGGTTTATGACCAGACGTTTTCCGCCGTCTCCGCCGACCGCAATTCCGAAACGCTTTCGCGTCTCCAGCGTGTCCCGTCACAGGCCGCCGGCGCGAGCGTTTTTTGGACAAAACCGATCAGTTCGCACACGCTTTCCGCATCGTTTGAAACGCGCGAGGTTCGCGGTTTTAGCGATGAGGTTGGGTATTTTGGCGGCCGTGCAACTTCGGTTTCCGGTTCGGGCGGAAGCGAGAGGACGAATGCGATCTTTATCCAGGACCTTTGGGCGGTCACGAGAAAATTGAGCGTGAATCTTGGCGCACGGATCGACGCTTGGAAAAACTTTGATGCACATTCGGCAACTCGTTCGCTTACGACCGGGGTATCATCAGATACTTTATTTCCCGACCGGAGCGAGACCGTGTTCAGCCCGCGTGTCGCGGCGATCTATCAGATAAATGAAAGCGCATCGGTTTACGGCGCTTACACACGCTCGTTCCGCGCTCCGACTTTGAACGAACTCTATCGCGGTTTCCGCGTTGGTAATACTGTCACGCAGCCTAACGAGAACTTGCGGGCCGAGAACGCAAACACATTCGAAGGCGGAGTTAATTTAACGGCTATCGCGGGTCGCTTGAGTCTTCGCGGTAATGTGTTCGCCACAACCGTTTCCGACCCTGTGGTAAGCGTCACTCTGAACGCAACGCCGAATCTTATAACCCGCCGCCGGCAAAATCTTGGCGAAACACAAACGCGCGGATTAGAGCTTGACGCCGAATTCGCGATCCGCCGTGATCTGCGATTTTCCACAAGCTATCTTTTCGCCGATTCCCGCGTGACCGAATTTCCCGCAAATCCTGCACTGATAGGAAAGTTCCTTCCTCAAATACCGCGCCAGCAGATGACCTTTCAACTAAACTATCGACCGCCGACACGTTTTTCATTCGGCGTCCAATCGCGGATCTCCGACGCCCAATGGGAAGACGACCAGAACACGCTCCGCCTGCGGCCATATTTCACGATGGACGCAACCGCGGCATATCGCGTGCGTCGCGGCATCGAAGTTTTTGCCGCCGCAGAGAATGTTTTCAACTCCCGCTACGACATCGGCCTGACACCAGTCCGCACCGTCGCTTCACCGACTTTTGTTCGGGTTGGGATTCGGGTTGGGCTTGGGGGAAAGTGAATTGCGAAACTGCGATCTAGATCAAAATACGACGCGGCGCGATTCTCTGCGTTTGTGGTTTGATGGCAGGTTCAACAAACTAAAGTTTGTTGGACGGGCTGCCCGTTAGCGCATCCAAAATAAATAAAGGAACGTCATTGAGACAACGAATAATATCGCGGCCATTGGGAGGCCGACGCGGACGAAATCGCGGAAGCTGTAGCCGCCGGGGCCCATTACGAGGACGTTGACCGGATGGCCGAGCGGTGTGATAAACGCCATTGACGCGGCGACGGCGACGCCCATCGCCAATGCCCGCGGATCAATGCCGGATTGTTCGGCGATGCTGATAGCCAGCGGGCCCATGACGGTCGCGACGACCGCTCCGTTTACTGTTTGGACAAGCAATGCCGTCACAAGAAAGAGCGAGGCAAGCAGCGCAAGCGAACCAAAGCCGCCGATGGCAGCGACCATGTGCGAGGCGAGCAATGCGGCCGCGTTCGTTTTCGAAAGAGCGATGCCCATCGGCAGCATTCCGGCGACCAGAAAAACGCTCCGCCAACCCATTGACGACCAAGCCTGATCGGTCGTCAAAATGCCGGTCAGCATCATCACAAGAGCTCCGCCAAGCATGATCGGGCCGGTCATTGCCGGCATCGTTGCCGCAAGCAGCAGCGTAAGAACGAATATCAAAAATGCCGCTTTACCTTTGCCGGGAACGACCGCCGTTTCGTCCTTTGGCGTCAGCACAATAAGGTCCGGGTCCGACGCCGCTATTCGTATTCGCTCCGTTCTGCCTTGAAGTAAAATTGCGTCTCCAAATTGCAGCGGCTCATCTGCAAGCCCAAATGTTATCTCAGAGTCTCGCCGCCAGATCGCAAGCACATTCAGCCCATATTTTTCACGGAAATTTGCGTCGCGAAGCGTTTCGCCGATCAGCCGCGAACGCGGAGCGAGCATTGCCTCGACGACCGTCACGACTGCCGAACGCAGATCGCTTTCCTGCCAGCGCGATGTCGGAAGAAATTCCATATAGGGCTCGACGTCGCGCTTGCGGAAATCTTCCAGGTTGCCTTCAAGCACGAGTATGTCGTCATCCTTTATCTCGGTACTCGGCGACGGAGCCACGATCCGTCGTCCGCCGCGTTCGATGGCTACTACGCTGACGCCAAATTTTTCCCGAAGCGTACTTTCGGCAAGTGTTTTTCCCGTCAGAAATGAATTGTCGGGAACGCGGGCACGAAACAGGTTCTGGCCAAGCGAATATGCCGCGACAAGATCGGAACTATCTTTCGTATTTGGTGCTTGCGTGCGTTCGATCTGCGATTCGCCTTTCAACAGCCGTCTGCCAAAGAGCGCCATATAGACAGCGCCGGCGATCGTCACCGGCACGCCGACCCATGCGAAATCGGTGACGCTGAATGAATGAAGCCCGCGGTCAACAAGGAGTGAATTGATGACAATATTCGCCGTCGTAAGAAGCGTGGCGGTGCCGCCGAGAATGGTGCCGAACGCGAGCGGCATCAGTATCCGAGATGTATTCACACCCGCCTTTTTCGCCGCACCCGAGGCCGCCGGCAGCAGCACTGCCGCCGCGGCGATATTGTTCATGAACAAAGAAAGAAACGCACCGGCCATCATCACGATGACCGTCAGACGAACCTCACCCTTTCCACCGATCTTTAACAGAAGCTGCCCGACCTGGTCTGAAACACCGGACCGCCGAAGTGCTTCGGCCAGGATAAAGACCGCCATTATTGTAATGACCGCAGTCGTGCTGAAGCCCGACAAAGCCTCTTGAGGCGTAAGGACGCCGGTGATCGCAAGCGCCACGGCGACCAACAACGCCACAAGCTCCGACGAAAGCCGATCGGTCAAAAACACGATCAGCGCAACCGCCAGGATGACGAGCGTCAATATAAGGTGGCTTTCCATCAAAAACCTTAAGTGTAAATTGAGCGCGTTGCGGATTCAAAGCCCTGCGGCATTATCCGGCCCAGAGTTTCTTATTACTTTAGCCAGGTGATAATATATTAAGTTTGATTTTAACTCATGAGCAATAATAACGAACCAAACAAGATCATCTTTTCGATGGTCAAGGTCAGCAAGTTTTACGACAAGAAGCCGGTCCTGAAGGACATTTATCTTTCGTTCTTTT
>JADYZI010000491.1 GCA_020853255.1 Acidobacteriota bacterium | reverse complement strand
TTCGCGTTTGGGCGCAGACGGCCGCGGATTTTGTCCAATCGCCTGTTACCTCAGTTACCGCCGGTGTTACGAACTATTTCTCGTCGATCGCAAATCTGCGGTCAGCCCAATCCGAAAACGACGCACTCAAAGAAGAGGTCCAGCGTTTGCAGGTCGATCTGCAGGAGAGCAAGGACCTGGTTGCCGAGAACGAACGGCTGCGCGGCCTGTTGGACCTAAAGGAAGAAGGAAGGTACAAGACGCTGTTTGCCCGCATCATCGGGCGGGATCCGTCGATCTGGTTTGACTCTTCTATCGTCAACCGAGGCAGCATGAACGGCGTCAAGCTCAATATGCCGGTCGTGACCAAGGACGGGCTTGTCGGCAGGGTTACGGCGGTCAGTCCTTTGACCGCGCAGGTCGATCTGATAACCAGAGACAAATCGGGCGTGGGCGGCGTAGTAGGCGAGATCAGCGGCTCGAACGCGCTCGGGGTTGTCGCGGGGTCAAGTAAAAGTAACCTTGTCGAGATGCGTTATGTCGCCGGCAGTACGGATGTACAGGTCGGACAGGTCGTTTACACCAGCGGGCAGGACGGCATTTTCCCGCCGGGGTTGAAGATAGGTGAAATAGTTGAGGTTGTCAGCGGCTCTGCCACCACGCCCCACAAGATCTTTATAAAGCCAAGCGCGGGCATCGATTCGATGCAGGAGGTCGCTATCCTGCTTTACGAGCCTCCGCACCCGGAGGAGTTTGATCAGAAGCTGCCGAATGCGAGGAAGAAATGAGTTTCGCCAGGACGGTTTGAAATCGTGAACGCGAAACTCGAAACTATTTTTTAATGGGCCAGGTAAAGATCACAATTGCATTGATCCTCGCGATACTTCTGCAGTGGACGCTTCGGAACGTAGCGGAGCCGCTTGCCTATATGGACCTTCCGCTAGTGATCGTGGTCTATGCCGCCCTGCAGCGTGACGCGATCAAGGCGATATTGTTCGGCACGTTCGCCGGGCTTGCCGTTGATGCCTTGAGCGGGGGGCTTTTGGGGTCGAATGCGTTCTCGAAAACCCTTATTGCATATATAGTTTCTGAGATCGCACGTCGGGTTTACATGGACAACCTTTTGCTCCGGATCCCCGTCATAGCGGGCGCGTGTTTGCTTGACGATCTGATGTATTTTGGCCTCCATGAACTGCTCGGCCAGCCGCCGCCCGGGCCGGTCCTGGAAACGGCCGCATACTCATTGATCGGGACGACGATCGCCGGAACGGTGATATACATCCTTTTGGATTACGTTCTCGTCGAAAAGAAGCGCACGCGAAAGCCGGAATTTTTCTCGAACCGGCGGCAAACGCGGCGAAAGAATCCGATTAGGTTTTAGTACGACGATGTGCAGCCTTCAATTCAGTCGGGTCTTTGCGAGGAGGGAGCCTCGTTTCGTGTATTTCGTGTTCTTATTTAGCGAGTTTCGTGGTTAGGCCGAAACGGGATCTGACCACGAAACCCGCGAAAAGAAAGACGAGATTCACGAAAGGGAAATTGACGAAATGAATCGGGTTACCAATTGACTTGCGGGCGTATGAAGCTTAACGAACAAGGCCAAAATCTATTTGCACGGATCGGAACTATCCAGGTCGTGGCTTTCGTTCTGCTTACTATCCTCGGCGTTCGGCTCTACTATCTGCAGGTCGTCCAGGGTGCGTATTGGGCCGAGCGTGCTGAGAACCAGCGTATACGGCTTATCCCGATACCGGCCCCGCGCGGAGCGATATTTGACCGCAACGGAAAGATCCTTGTCGATTCACGCCCGACCTATAACGTCGTCCTGTCGAATGAGCCTCTAAAGAAACTCGACATAAACGACCGTGTTGACGATTACGCCCGCGGCCTCGGCCTGGAAACACGCTATGTGGTCGAACGGCTGAACCTGATCAAAAAGCAGAACGACTTCGAAACGATGGTTTTGAAGGAGAATGCGACGATCGGCGACATCAGCTGGGTCGAGTCGCACACGCTTGAATATCCCGAACTCCGTATTGAACTCCAGCCTCAGAGGTTCTATCCGCTTGGCACCGTTATGGCCCACGTGCTTGGGTATGTCGGCGAGATCAGCCCAAAGCAGCTTGAATCCGAAGAGTGGAAAGCAAAGGGCCTGAGGCCGGGCGATATTATCGGCAAGGGCGGGCTTGAAGAGTATTACGACGAATTTTTGCGCGGACGGCCCGGTTACCGCAAAGTGATAGTTGACAGCCGGGGCCGCGTGCAAAGCGAGATCGAGGTCGTCCAGCCGCAGGCCGGGCAGGACCTTATCACGACGGTCGATCTCGACCTCCAGCTTGCGGCGGAACAGAAACTGTCCGAAACCCCGACAAAGCGCGGCACGATCATCGCGGAAGACCCGAACAACGGCGAGATACTCGTGATGGCCTCGCTTCCGTCTTTTGACCCAAACATTTTTGTTCAGGGCAGCAAGACTCCCGAAGGCCGAAAGCAGATAGCCGCTTACTGGCAGGATGAACAGCGGCCGCTTTTTAACCGGGCGATCCAGGGAAGATATCCGCCGGGTTCGACGTGGAAGATACCTGAATCGGTGGCCGGACTTGAGCAGGGCGTGATCACCGTTGCTCATTCGAATCTTGCGTGCGGCGGCGGTATCCAGATCGGGAACAAATTTACACGCTGCATGGGCAACCACGGCTCGCCGCCGCTGGGCTATGCCATCACGCATTCGTGCGACGGCTATTATTACCGGCTTGCCTTGAAAATGGGCATCGAAGGGATCATAAAAATGGTCGAGAACTTCGACTACGACAAGCGGTCGGGGGTAGATCTTCCGAATGAGAAGATCAGCCAAACACCAAAAAGCTGGAAGCCGATAATCGAGAAGCGCGAAGGCAAATGGAGCGATATCCGCACTGTCTATTCGGGGATCGGGCAGGACACGGTGGTCATTACTCCGATCTCGCATATTCGGGCCATTGCGAGCATCGGCGTTCGCGGCAGGATGTACACGCCGCACTTTCTAAAGGAATTCAAGGCCATCGCGGCGATGGGCGAAGAGGGCCAGGCGGGTTATTTTCCGGCGCGGGCGGCGTTTACCTTCCAGCATCCGGAGCCGAAGATAATCGAGATGACGCCTGAGCAGAATGACCTGATCGTCAAGGGAATGTGGGGCGTGGTCAACGCCGGCGGAACGGCAACCTCGATCAGGATACCGGGCTTTGACATCGCCGGAAAAACGGGAACGGCACAGGTTGCGGAGTTGGGCAAGGACGTCGGAGCGAAAAAGGACCATGCATGGTTCGCCAGTTTCGCACCGGCCGAAAAGCCTGAGATCGCGGTGCTTGCCCTGGTCGAGAACGTCGGCTTCGGCGGCAGCTTTGCCGCCCCGGCGGTAAAGGGCGTTTATGAGGCGTATCTTTTAAAGCATCCGCGCGGTGAACAACCGCCGGTCGACACAAAGTTGGTAGCAAAACGGTAGGACGGGCTTTCAGCCTGTCCGCCTCGCACAGGCTCACGCCCAACGCTAAGACGAAATGGTAGCGATAATCGAAAAAAGGGACCTTCGCGATTTTGACTGGCTGACATCGCTGCTGGCCATCGCTATCGCCGGCTTCGGCGTTTGGCAGATCCACAATGCTTTGCCGACTGAAAGCTATTGGACCAAGCAGATCATCGGCCTTGGCATAGCGGTGGTCGCTTTCCTTGTGGTCGCGTTCAGCGACTATCGCTGGATCATCGATTCGGCACCCTATTTTTATGCGTTCGGACTTGTCCTTCTTGCGCTCGTGTTGACGCCGCTTGGGGTCGAGGTCAACGGACAGCAGGCGTGGCTAAAACTTTTCGGCCTCCAGTTTCAGCCGTCGGAGATGGTAAAGATACCTACGGTGCTGATGCTGGCAAAATATTTCGGCGCACGGCGCGGCGGCGAACTGACGCTTAGAGAGGTGTTCATCGGCGGTGCGATAATGGCCGGGCCTATCGGCCTGATCATGCTTGAGCCCGATGCCGGCCAGGCGATAACATACTTTCCGCTGCTTGCCGCTGTGTTCTTTCTTTCCGGGATCAAGATCCGCTACGTCGTTATCCTGACCGTTGCGATAGCTGTGCTGGTGCCCGCGGCCTACATGATCGGCGTCAAGACCGGCAAGATAAAACGCTATCAGCAGGAGCGAATAAACGCTATCATCGACCCCGATTCGGTTGACCCGCGCGGTTATGGTTACCACACCATACAATCCGTAATAACGGTGGGCAAAGGCGGGCTTTCGGGCATCAAAGGTGATTCGGAAACGTCGCAGAGCGTTCTGAAGTTTTTGCCGGAGCCGCAGACCGATTTTATCTTTGCCGTGACGGCTGAGAATACCGGATTTATCGGATGCGTCTCGCTGCTGCTGGCCTATGCGTTGCTGTTGTCGCGACTGATCTCCGGCGCCCGCGAGGCGAACGACCGGCCGGCGATGCTTGTGATAATGGCGATCGTCACGGCAATGTCGTTCCAGATATTTATAAATGTCGGAATGGCGCTTGGCTTTCTGCCCGTGATCGGCGTACCGCTGCCGCTTATGAGTGCGGGACTGTCCGCGATATTGACAACATTTATCGCTATAGGATTTGCGGTCAGCATCAGAATGCGGCGGTTTGTGAATTAGGAATGCGGCCGGCCGTCCGGGTAGGATAAAGGACGCACGGAGTTTTGTTATGGCGAGAGACGTTAAGAAGATACGGGAAACAGAAGTGGGGTCGATGCCCGCAAAGAACGGGCGCTGGGGGGCACGTCTGCTCTGGATGCTTGCGGCTTTGCTGCTTGCCGCCACGGCCGGCGGCTTGACCGGCATACTCGCATCCTACTATCTGAATAACTCTCGTTACGCTGTCGAAGTATCTGCTCTTGCCACTTACAGGCCGCCGCAAGTTACGACGATCTACGCCGACGACGGCGAGACAGTTCTTGCGGAATTTGCCATCGAGAAGCGTATTCCGATCAAAGAAAAAGATATCCCCCAAAACGTAGAGGACGCGTTGATAGCGGTCGAGGACAACCGTTTTTACGATCATATCGGGATCGACCCATACCGCATTGTCGGGGCCGTCTTTAAGAATTTTACGACCGGCCGAATGGAAGGGGCATCTACCATCACCCAGCAGTTGGCCAAGAATCTTTTTCTCTATAAAGACCAGACCTACGTTCGCAAGATCAATGAATGGGCGGTCGCCATGCAGATCGAGCGGTTCTATACAAAGCGCCAGATCCTTGAGATGTATATGAATTACGTCTTTCTCGGAGCCGGTGCGTATGGTTTTGAGGCCGGCTCCCGGACGTATTTCGGCAAATCATTGAACG
>JADYZI010000490.1 GCA_020853255.1 Acidobacteriota bacterium | reverse complement strand
GGAGATAAAAATGGCTGATATCACGATTTCTGAACGCCAGGCAGGCGATGTAACGATCCTTGATCTTGATGGCAAGGTCACGATCGGCGAAGGCAGCGTAGCACTCCGCAACGCGATCCGGCGGCTGTTGGGCGAAGGCAAGACCAAGATCCTAATGAATCTCGCCGGCGTTGGCTACATTGATTCAAGCGGTATCGGCGAACTGGTCTCAAGTTTTACCGCCGTAAATAAAGAAGGCGGTACGCTGAAGCTTCTCAATCTGACCCAAAAGATCCAGGACCTTCTCGCCATCACCAAGCTCCTTACCGTCTTTGACGTTTACGAGGACGAGGCGGCCGCACTAAGCAGTTATAACTAACCGTCAATGCTTGTGCATCAGGCTGGATAGAGCCGCGCGCACAAGCTCGGCTTACCGACGCAATTTATCAAAGGCCGCAGCATCCTGGTTTGATGCCGCGGCTTTTCTCCGTCCAAAGGTATGGAGGCCGATCACTGCTTTATTGCCGCCTTGAACTCTGCCTCATATTGGCCGATCGCAGCCATTGCCCCCGGATTATTCTTATACTTGGCCTTTAACAGATCAAAAGCTTCCTGGCCACGCGGGTCGGCGATCGTGATCAGGCCCCGCAGGCTGACCAAAATATCTCCCGCATTGCCGGTATCGAGCGCTTTCTTGAAACGGTCGAAAACTAGCGGAAATGCACGAGCATCGCCCTTTCCGGAAGCTCCGACGAGGGCCGCGGCGGCCGTTCTCACACTCGGCAACTGCATCGTATCATTTGCAAGCTTTAATCCGAGATCGAACGCCCGTTTGTCTGCCAATACGGCCAACCCGGTCAAGCCGGCTATGGCAATGCGTCCACGCCATGACGCTGTGACGGCAAGCTTCGACAGTGGTTCGACGGCTTTTGATTCTTTCACTCTTCCAAGTGCGCGGGCGGCCTCGTCAATGACCGAATAGCTCCGATCGTCCAAAGCCGCGAAAAAGATCGGGGAATATTTGCGGTCCTGCGTTTCACCTAAAAGCTCGATCGCATCAGCCCGGATCAGCGGCTGTGCGTCCTTCGCAAGCCTTATGACGGCCGCTTCAACATTTGCATCCAGCTTTGCCGCCGGGCGTGCCTGTCCCGGGGCCGGATCAGGTGAATAGAGATTTGCGATCACGGAAAGGGCGGCCCGCCGGATGCGCCAGAACGGGTCTTTTTCCGCGGAATTGATCAATGCCGCGACTATCTCCGACTTCGATCCATCGTTCGAACGCTTCTCCAGTTCACCCATCGCCCAACGACGGCCGAGAACGTCCTTGTCATTGGCCATTTGGTAGAGAAGGTCGTCGGTCGATTTCTCAAACTTCATTTCTTTGAGAAGCGTGCTTTCGTAATCGAAATTGACAAGTTTTGGCTTTGCTGCCGAGTCAAATGTAAAGATATTCTCAGCCTGCGGCTTCAGCCACACGCGTTCGATGCGGTTGTCTATCTCGACATCGACGTAGGTCTGGAAAAATTCGGTCTGCGGATACGGGTTTGTCACATCGATCTTCTGCGTCTGCTTTACGTTCAGGGTCAGCTTCTTGGCGGCCGGATCGTAGCTTTGCGTTATCTCAAATATGGGGTGACCCATTCTATAAAGCCATTCGTCAAAGAACCAGTCCATCGATTGTCCCGTGGATTCCTCTATTGCGATCCGCAGGTCCTCGGTCGAAACCGGTTGATGCGCGTTGCCGGTCAGGTAATGCTTTAGCGATCTAAAGAACAGTTCATCGCCAAGGTGCTTTCTGAGCATATGCAGCACTGAACCGCCGCCGGGATATGCATAATTGTCGAACATCGCGTCCTTATCGGCGAAGTACTTGGTCACGATAGGCCGTCGATTTCCGCTGTTCCAGGTTTGAATGACAGTGTTCTGATTGTTTCGGATATCGCTGTACAGGAACTCGTCGTGGCCTTTCAGCTTTTCGGTCCACATTGCCTGCATATATGTGGCAAAGCTTTCGTTCAACCATATTTGGCCCCAGTCGCGTGTGGTCACGTAATCCCCGAACCACTGATGTGCCAGCTCATGCGATTGAAGCGATTCGCTGTCCTCATCCAATAATTCACGATCGTCATGGATCATCTCGATGATCTGCGTCGTGGCCGAGATGTTTTCCATTCCGCCGCCAAAATCTTCTACAAAGGCTTGGGAGTATTTTGGATACGGATATTTCACACCGGTTATCTGTGAGAAAAACCGCATTGTTGCCGGCAGATTTTTCGTCGTTGCGGCGACCTCGCTTGTTTCGCCGATATAGCCATAGTTATAAACCGGTATGCCGTCGAAGTCTTGTTTTACAGGCTCAGTCTGGCTGACCACGATCGAGGTAAGGTAATTGGAGTACGGCTGGTCCATTTTCCAATGGAACGTGCGCGTATTGTCCGCGTTGTCTTTGGTTTCGACGAGCGTTCCGTTGGAAACGACAAAGAATGGTTTGGCTACCGTAGCTGTTAGATCCGTGGTTCGGAAATCATTGGGGGAGTCGTATGACGGGAACCAATAGCGGTTAAATTCGCTTTCGCCCTGCGACCATATTTGGCGGGGCTTTTTCGGGTCATCAGCGGTCGGCTTGATGAACCTAAGGCCGCGGCCAAAGCCGCCGATAGCGGTGTCGCCCTCGGCCTTGTTCACGTAGTTGGTGCGGTAATCGACCTTTATCTTTATCACTTCGCCCGACCGATAAATGCGGCCGAGGTTTACGAGTAGGTTATCGTTGCCGCCCTTAGCGTCGTACACGAATTTCAGCGGCCCGCCGCCTTCAAGTGACACAGAGTTTATGGTCATCATCGCCGCGTCCAGCGGAATGGTGTCAGTGTCCGCGAACGGCGAAAGCGTGATGACCGTGGTGCCGTACGCCTGCTCTTTATCCCAATCGAACCGCAGGTCGATATCGAGATGTTTCACGTCGATGTTTCTGCTCCGTATCCAATTGACGGGCGGAAGCTTATGCTGCTCGTCCTGGCGAAACACACGACGCTCATCATAGGGCCGGGCCTGCACCACAGCCGACGCAGTCAATAGAACGATCAACAAGCCAGCCAGCAATTGGCCACGAAAATCTTTCCCTCTGGTGTAATTCATAACGCTTTTATTCCTATCGATATATGCGATCCAGGACTCTCGGGCCGGATCACAAAATCCTACGCTCGCCGTCTTAGAATAGTTTCAGTGTCGAAAGGATGGTATTCACTCGGGTTTCTGCTTTTGACCACCAAATTGCGCCGGCCCCTATTTCTCAAGCTTGTCTAGAAAACTTAGCGTGTTCAGTGCTTTACTGCACTCGTCGATGACGCGGGTATTGAGGGAAAGGATGAAAAACCATGAGGAAGTGTCGTTGGTCTCCAAGCCGGACATACAGAAAGCCTGAAACCACATTTTCGCCGCACGCTGTGAATGCGTGATCGCCTGTCTGCGAAGTTGTTCTACCACGCTGTGCACCTACAAGGATGGTACGCAGTTGCAGCGGTTACGAGTGTACCCGGCGGTACACTCGCAGTGCGGGGAACTTCGCAGAATGTCCTGTGACTTACCGTCTTTGCCCAGTCGTTAAGAACCTTGCTGTGGTTCTGATCACCGCAGGCAATCGCGTAATATCTCGACAACGCGATAGACGTCCGCAAATGAATTGTAAAGAGGTGCGGGAGCAACACGGATCACATCAGGCTCCCGCCAGTCCACGGCAATGCCGTTCTGCGTGATCCTGTCAAAAAGGCCCTTGTCGGCATCCTTTACGCGAATAGACAACTGGCAGCCGCGCTGTACGGGATCGCGTGGAGTGATGACGGAGATGCGGTGATGATCGACGCGATCGATCAGGAATTCGAGATAGCCCGTCAGTTTTTCCGATTTTTCTCTGAGAGAAGGCATTCCAGCCGCGTCAAAGATCTCAAGGGATGCACGCAGGGCCGCCAGTTGCAGGATCGGCGGGTTTGATATCTGCCAGCCTTCGGCCCCAGGCAGCGGACGAAATTCAGGCCCCATCAGAAACCGTGTTTCCTTGTCATGACCCCACCAACCGGCAAACCTTGGCAGGTCGAACGAACGGGCGTGCCGTTCATGAACGAAAATGGCGGAAATGCCTCCCGGCCCGGCGTTGAGATATTTATAGGAACACCAGGCGGCGAAGTCAACATTCCAATCATGCAGCTTAAGTGCAAGATTGCCGGCGGCGTGGGCGCAGTCAAACCCGACAACGCAGCCCTTGCGATGTCCAGCTTCCGTGATCGCCTGCATATCGAACGCCTGTCCAGTGTAATAATTAACGCCGCCAAGCAGGATAAGTGCAACGCTCTCGCCCTCGCGGCCGATGGTCTCGATAATGTCTTCGGTGTGTAGTGTTGACTCGCCTTCGCGTGGGGTGAGTTCGATCAAGCCAGAACGGCGAGCGCTAGCGGCCGGACTTCCGGATTCGTGAGATAAAAACCCAGTCGCTACAGCTCCCAGTTCTGACTTGTCACGGTGAAACTTCAACTGCGATTCGACAGCATACTGATCGGACGGAAACGCTCCTTTTTCAATTATTATCTTGTACCGCTCCGGCGTCGGGCGATAGAACGAGACCATCAGCAGATGCAGGTTTACCGTAAGCGAATTCATC
>JADYZI010000489.1 GCA_020853255.1 Acidobacteriota bacterium | reverse complement strand
CGGCCCTGGGCATCGATAAAGCGCTTCTCAAGCTGTTCGTTTATTTCGGCGCCCGTTGGTTTTGGCTGATTGAAGTAGGTCGCGAGTATCTCGTTCTGATTTGAATCGAGATACGGCAGGTTGTAGCCTTTCCCATCGGCGGCCGACCAGGCTTGTGTCGGCGCGGCGTGGAGAGGCGGGAACGAGTCTTCGCGAAAGCTGACGGTCTTTGAGTTTGGATCGACAAAGCCGTGTTCACGCGTCGATGCAAGCGCCTGCTCATACGCCGCAAGCATCTCGTCCAGCGTCTGGAACCGCTTGTCCTGCTGTTTTTCCAGCGCCCGCTGCAGGACCGCCTCGATCGCCGGGGACGGGGGCAGATCGAACGACGCAAATGACGGCATCGCGGCCTGCATGTGCTGGAACATTATGTTGGGCATCGAACTGCCATCGAACGGCAGGTGCCCGGTGAGCATCCGGTAAAGGATGACGCCGATGCTGTAAATATCTGATCTGGCGTCTACGTTCTCATTGTCCCACTGCTCCGGCGGCATATAGTGCGGCGAACCGAGAAGGTTCGTGGTCTTTGCAAGGATGAGCGAAGAGAAGGATTCGGTATTTTTTATCTTCGCCAATCCGAAGTCGAGCACCTTCACCGCCTGCGCCAACGGTGCGCCGCGGCGAAGCATTACGTTCAGCGGTTTTAGGTCGCGGTGAGTAATGCCCAGTTTGTGCGCCGCACTGACACCCATCGCAATCGGCTTTAGGACCTCGAACGCCCGCGCCGGAGTAAGCGCGCCGTCCTGCCGCAGCATTTCTTCCAATGAGATGCCGTCGATGTACTCCATTACAAGGTAAAGCGTATCGGCTACCTCGATACCGAAGTCAGTGACCGAGACCACATTCGGATGCTGGACGGACGCGACCAGAATGGCTTCCTGCGTAAAACGGACGAGAAGCGAGGGATCGGATTGAACGACCTCGGGCGAGATGATCTTAACGGCGTGCGTGGATCTTAGATGGACGTGCTTGGCACGGTAAACCGAACCCATTCCGCCCTTTCCAAGCCGTTGTTCGAGCGTGTACCTCTTGTCCAAAGTGACACCGCATTTGTTCGATACCATCAGCAGCGAATTGTCATTTGGACAATAGTTGCTGCTGTCATCAAAGCAAAGACGGCAATTGGGACACTCCTTCATAAACGGCGCGGGCTCAAATTATACTGACGACATTTCACGCTATGTTTTTCCTTATTTCATCTGATTATATTTTATGTAGAACTGGTTCACTTCACTGCGGCCGGCATCCTTTATTCCAACACCGAGAGCCCCGATCGGATAGGTATTGTTCTGGTCCTCGATGATCCCGATCACGAACGTTCTGCCAGTTTCGCTGTCTTCCAGCCGAACGCGGAATACGTTGCCGCTGCCGGAAATGATCAGATTAAAGTATTTGCGATTGCTGATGGTCCCGGCGTAAGAACTGATGCTGACCGGCGCAAGCGTCTCGGCGACGCTGCCATTCTTGACCACGTAGCCGCTGAGCATATACGGCTGGGCCGAGGCCGAACCGGTCAGTTCGATCAAGTAATAATTTTTCGCATCAATGGCCCGGACCACAAATCCAACGGCGCCGTTATCCAGTGACCGCAGCGTCGTTTTCAATTCAAAGTCCTTGTAATAGTTGTATCTTTCGTTTTTAAGCAAAGCAACGCCTGGGCCGTTTACAAGCATGCGTTTATTTTCGACCTTCCATCCCGCTGGCAGGTCCCACTCACCGGCGAGCCAGTTGGCAAGAAAATCCTCGGTACTGGTCGTTCTTGTAAGAACGATCGGTACCTCGTTCCGGCCCGAACGTGTTTCAAGCTTTGCGACCGAGGCTTCGGAGATATTTAGTTCGCGGGAAACGGGTTTGTATTCGACATCGGCCGGCCTGACCTCGATCCTGTAATCGCCTTCCTGCATTTGGCCGATTGCGGCCGAGCCGTTCTCGATCGGTACCATACAGTAACCATCAACGCCCTGGGCACCGGTTGCCGCGTTCTTTTGCACGCGGGCGTAACGCACTTCGCCTGCTTTTACGTTGGTCGTTACAAATATGTCATACGTTATCGGCGCCAGGTTCACCGGTACGGTCACAAAACTTTGCTGAGCAACAGCGATCTCGGACTCTTCAGTAACATATCCGTCAAGCGAAACGGTGAGCGAATATTTGCCGGGCGGTACGTTCTCGAGCGTGAGCACCCCGTTATCATCGGTCTTGCGTTCCTGGCGGTATTTGCCGCCACCCAGAGACTTGATGGAAACCTCTGCATTTGGCTGAACGGTCGTGATCGCCATGCCGGAAATACGTTGATAACGCACCTCGGGCACCTTTACGACCTTTATGATCTTCTGGATCCGAACCCGCGTCTTTGGCCTGCCGTTACCGGTTTCGTCGATCTGTCCGGCGGCATAGCCGGAAAGAAAAACAAGCTGAAAAGCGGCAACGACGGCGATTGAGAATTTATGGGCGCGTGACATAGCTGGTTAAAAATGCATAAGGAGTGTGATGATCATATTGAACATAACACTCCTATGTTGCCCAACAAAGGTTCCAGCCGATCAGAACTGGTATTTCAAAGCGAGCTGGATCCTTCGCCCCGGCGTGACCGTATCGACCGCACGGCCAAAGCCGGGTGCTTCGAGAAAGCGGACCGGAATGGCGAAGTTGGCCCGGTTCAGGAAATTAAACACCTCAACCCGGAATTGCAGATTCTGCCGCTCGGTAAAAAAGAACCTCTTTGAAAAGGCAAGGTCCAGATCAACAAGCGACCTGCCACGGAACGTGGTGCGGGCAACGGATCCGCTGGTGCCGACCGCCGCAAGCATCGACTGAAGCTCGGCAGCCGAAGAGGCCGAAGAAAGAAGCACGATCGGGTCATTGCCGTCGTTGGCCGTTATCAATGATGTGTTATCAAGCCGATCGGTCAAATTGCCGTCAAGGTTCACATCGAAAATGCTGTTGACCGTAAACGGCTGGCCGGTCCGAAAACGTCCGGCGCTTGCGAACTGCCAGCCGCCAAGGAATGCCCGGGTAAGGGCCGAAGCATTTTGAAGCCGCGGCAGGTCGTACACGACCGAATAGGAAACCTTGTGCCGGGCATCAAAATTAGACGGGCCGTATTCGCCGCCAAACGTCAGGCT
>JADYZI010000488.1 GCA_020853255.1 Acidobacteriota bacterium | reverse complement strand
GCATTCCTTCATTGGGGCGCCTTACCTTCTAACGCGTAAACCGGGAGAAATTCCCGTAAATGGATTGACTGTACTGCGTGGATGTTTTTGCCGCGTTTCTCCTCGCCTCATTCTAGTTTCTTTACCGATTTCAAGCAAGGAAAAAGCCGTCTGCTCAATCTCGGGTAGTGTCATGCCCGAGGAATGCTTGATGCAAATTTTCGTCCTGGCGCTTATTGGCGGCCTTTGCGGCTTTGCGGGAAACCGGGGTTTACCACACGCAAAGCTCGCCAAGCACGCAAAGAGCCGCAAAGTAAAATACGCGGCACCGTCAGGCCAGGACACTATCAACTCACCCTCCGCCATTCGGCCAGCTCATTTAACAACAATGCTGACCAGCCGCTTTGGTACGACCACGATCTTTACTATCTCTTTCCCGTCGGTGTATTCACGTACCTTTTCATCAGCCTTTGCGGCATCGCGCAGATCATCGTCCGCAATATCGGGCGAGACCACCAGCTTGGCCCGCAGTTTGCCATTTACCTGGACCGGTATCTCGACCTCGTCTGCCTTTGCCAGATCGGCGTTAAAAGCAGGAAAGCTCGCGGCGTTTGCGATAATGCCTTCTTCATTTCCGGCCACAACCGAATAGATCTCTTCGGCGGTGTGCGGAGCAAAAGGCGTCAGCATCAACGCCAGGCTTTCTATTGCTTCCCGGACGGCAAATTTTTCTTCGTCGGAGGCGTTGGCCGGTTCAACCTGCATATCGCCGATAGCATTCGACAATTCCATCAACGCCGCGACAGGCGTATTGAATTGCAGCGTATTCAGGCTTTCATCGACCCGCCGAATCGTTTGGTGCGTCTTTTGCCGCAGTTTCCGAGCCGCTTCGCTCCCCTCCTTGAAAAAGGAGGGGTGTTCGCCGCTCTGGTCGGACGGGGTGGTTCGACCGCCCCGGGAACCCAGAACGTCCTTCCACCGATAAACCTGCCGCCATACACGCTGTAAGAATCTTACAGCGCCTTCGATCCCCGCTTCGTTCCAGACCAATTCATTCTCGATCGGCGCGGCGAACATTACAAACAGCCGGGCTGCGTCGGCCCCGTAGATCTCGACCATCTCATCCGGATCGACACCGTTGCCCTTCGATTTCGACATTCGCTCGATCGAGTGCTTGAGGACTGCGCCATCTGAACCGATTGCCGACATGATCTTGCCCTTTGCGTCGCGCTCAACCAAAACATCGGCAGGCATATGATACTTTCGCTTGCCGGTCGAATCGTCAAAGAACGTTTCGCCGACCACCATTCCCTGGGTAAGCAGCCGCTTGAACGGTTCGTTCAAACCGACTATCCCGAGATCGCGCATCACTTTTGTCCAGAACCGGGCATAGATCAGGTGCATAACCGCATGATCGTCGCCGCCTATATATTGATCTACCGGCGTCCAGTAATTCGCGACTTCCCGCGCAACCGGCAGTTCATCATTATGCGGATCGGTGTAGCGATAGTAGTACCAGGACGAATCGACGAAAGTGTCCATCGTATCCGTCTCTCGGCGTGCACGCTCGCCGCATTTTGGGCAGGTCGTTTTCACAAACTCCGGCACCTTCGCCAGCGGCGATTCGCCGGTCCCTAGGATCTCGATCGAATCGGGGAGCCGGACCGGCAGATTCTCATACTTCTCCGGCACGATCCCGCACGAGCCGCAATAGATCATCGGTATCGGCGAGCCCCAAAATCGCTGCCGCGAGATTCCCCAATCACGCAGCCGATAGGTCGTAGCCGCCTCGCCAAAGCCTCTTTCGGCCGCGAACGCCGTCATCTCGCGCTTACCTTGCTCGCTCGTCTTGCCGGTCCATTCACCCGAATTGACCATCACACCATAGTCGTTAAACGGCAATTCGGAGCCGACTGCGTAAGCGGGCGGCAAGTTCGCGAGCGTTGAACCAGCGTCAGACAACTGGCCCGCCGCTGAGGCGGCGCGTTCCGACACGATCACAGCCTTGATCGGCAAGCGGAACTTCTCGGCAAACTCAAAATCCCGCTCATCATGCGCCGGCACGCTCATCACGGCACCGGTGCCGTATTCCATCATCACGTAATTGCCGATCCACACCGGCAGTTCTTCGCCGCTGAACGGATTTACGGCCCGCAGGCCTGTATCGATCCCGTCCTTGACCGCCTCGGTCTCGTGGTCGGTCGGATTCATCTTTTCGGAGCGGATGTGCTGGATCTTTGCGAGCACCTTTGCCGGAAACTGGCTCAAATGTTCAACGATCACCGGATGCTCAGCCGCAACAACGACCGCATTGGCCCCGTAGATCGTGTCGATACGCGTTGTAAAAACACGAATATGATTCTCAGGGACTCCGCCTTCGGCTGCATTAGCGGCCCGGCTGAAGCCGGGGTCACGGACCGCAAAATCGACGTACGCTCCCTCAGAGCGCCCGATCCAATCCCGCTGCCGCTTCAGCACGTTCTGCGGCCAACCGGATTCGATCCCGGCCATATCGTCCAAAAGCTGGTCCGTATAATCGGTCGTTTTCAGGAACCATTGTTCCAGTTCCTTTTTTGTGACCGGATTTCCGCACCGCCAACAAAGCCCGCCGCTCGCCTGTTCGTTCGACAGCGTCGCCTGGTCCGTCTCACACCAGTTGACCTGCGTCTTTTTCTTATAGGCCAGGCCTTTTTCATACATCTTCAAAAAGAACCATTGGTCGAATTTGTAATACTCTGGCCGATGCGCCGCCATCTGCCGCGACCAGTCGTAACTGATCCCGAGCCGTTGGAGTTGCCCCTGCATCGTTTCTATATTCGCCTCGGTCCACTCGCGCGGATTTACGCCGCGCTTGATCGCGGCATCCTCGGCCGGCTGCCCGAACGAGTCCCACCCGATCGGGTGAAGCACATTAAATCCCTTCAGCCGCTTGTACCACGCTACGACATCGCCGGCCGAATAATTCCGCACGTGCCCCATGTGCAAATTCCCTGATGGATAAGGCAGCATCTCCAACGCATAGAACTTCGGCTTCGGGCTCTCCATCGATGCCTCAAAGGCCTTCGAAT
>JADYZI010000487.1 GCA_020853255.1 Acidobacteriota bacterium | reverse complement strand
CGGGAGCCCCGAAGGGTTCTGTAAAGGTCGAAGGCTGGAACAAGAATCAGGTGCAGATCGACGCGGTCATAGAGCTTAATGGCGCGACCGAGGCTGACCTGGATGAGCTTGCCAAGGTAACGGGCTTTGTCCTTGAGGAAAGCCTTGGCAAGACCGCAATAACGAGCGTTGGGACGCACGACAAGACGTATTTGAAACGAACCGCAAAAAAATTCCCAAAACGACTCATCGGCCTGCCGTTCAAGATCGACTATGTTATCAAGGTTCCGCGGTATTGCGACCTGATGATCGACGGCGGCAACGGCGACCTGGCCGTTTCCGGAGTGGATGGCGTGCTCAAGGTCAATTTCCTTGATTCTAATGCCAAGTTCGATCTCATCGGCGGGGCGGTTATGGCAACGATCGGCGACGGATCCGTAGATGTGACGATACCCAGCCGAAGCTGGCGCGGCCGCCTGGCCGACATTTCTCTGACTACCGGCACCATGAACGTCAATCTGCCGCCCAGCCTGAATGCGGAGATCGATGCATCCATTCTTCGTGCCGGAAAGATCGAAAACACCTACGCGGACCTGAAACCAAAAACGCGTAAGGACACCTTTACCGAAAAACTTATCGCCGCCAAATCCGGCAACGGCGGAGTCCCGCTTAAATTTACCGTCGGTGACGGAAACCTCAACATCGGCCCGCTCGAAAAGCCTGAATAGTTTGCCAGTTTGAATGGACGGAACCCTGAGTCCTAAACTTTGAGCCCTTTGTGTCTTAAACTTTGTGCTCTTTGTGGTAAGGATCGCTTAAACACAAAGGGCGCAAAGTTCAAGACACAAAGTGCTCTAAGGCAGTGGGTTGTACGCTCTCGCGTTTCGTGGTCCCGGGCCGGTTTCGCCACCCGCGAAGCGACACGAATCAGGAAACGAAACCTGCGAAACCGGATCACCGGCTGGATCCGAACGCTTGTTGACCAAACCTTAATCATACTGCTGATAGTCCGGACAATTTGTAGTTAGGTTTCTGAAGGTGATAAGTTAAGTTCTTATCGCCTTTTTTATGACCATCAAATCAGATATCTGGCTTCGCCGGATGGCCAAAGAGCATGGGATGATCGAGCCGTTCCTCCCTGAACTGGTACGAGCGAGCAACGGAACAAAGATCATCTCCGCCGGTGCGTCAAGCTACGGCTACGATATGCGCCTTGCTGATGACGGATTCCGCATCTTTTCATCGGTCCATGGCAAAGAGATCGACCCAAAGCGTTTCGACGACCAGTATTCCCTGATCGAGCCCGAAATGCAGACGGCGGACGACGGTTCGAAATACTACATTCTGCCCGGCCATCACTACGGGCTCGGCGTAACGGTCGAGACGTTCAAGATGCCGCGAAATGTAACTGGGGTAGCGCTCGGAAAATCAACGTATGCACGCGCCGGGTTGCTGGTGAACACAACGCCGCTCGAAGCGGGTTGGACCGGGCGCCTGGTCGTCGAGATCGCCAATTTGGCCAATTTGCCGCTTCGAGTCTATGTCAACGAAGGCATCGGCCAGATCCTTTTCTTCGAATCGGACGAGGACTGCGCTGTTTCGTACGAAGATCGCGGCGGAAAATACCAGGGCCAAACCGGTCTGACATTTGCAAAAGTTTAAGTTCCACATTCCGCCGCCACCTGCCCGCAGGTGGACCATCGATCATGTTTCGCTGCATCGTCATTTTAATCTCTCTTTGCACTCTCTTATTCGTACCTGCAACCGCTCAAAGCTCATCTGCTAAGGGCGAGGACGGGCCGAAACGTGAGAGCCAGACGCGTCCTCGTGTTCGTGAAGCTGGTGTCAAGGTCGGTGTTCTTCCGCCGGGACCACTGAACGCTATAACGGATGTTGCGGGGGTTCTCGTTGGGCACACTACGATCATCAAGGGCGAGTCCATCCGCACCGGCGTCACGGCGATATTGCCGCATGGCGGGAATCTGTTTCAGGAAAAAGTACCCGGAGCGGTCTATGTCGGAAATGGATTTGGCAAACTTGCCGGGTCAACCCAGGTCAACGAACTTGGCGAGATCGAAACCCCGATCCTGCTCACTTCAACGCTTGCCGTGCCGAGAACTGCGGATTTTTTGCTCGACTATATGCTCGCCCTGCCTGGGAACGAAAATGTTCAGTCGATAAATCCACTCGTTGCCGAAACGAACGATGGGTTCCTCAACGACATTCGTGGGCGGCACATCGGCCGCGATGACGTATTCGCGGCGATCAGGAACGCAAAAAGCGGAGCGGTTGAGGAAGGCTCGGTCGGCGCCGGGACGGGCACGGTCGCGTTTGATTGGAAAGGCGGGATCGGAACGTCTTCACGAAAGCTTTCTGACGCACTTGGCGGCTATACGGTCGGCGTGCTCGTGCAGTCAAATTTCGGCGGCGTGCTCTCGATCGACGGTGCACCGGTCGGGATAGAGCTTGGCAAATATTATTTGAAAGGCCGGGCCGGCGCATCACGGCGATATGACGGAACCGACCGGACGGCGGACGGCTCGATCATCATCGTTATCGCGACCGACGCGCCGCTCGATCACCGCCAACTCCGGCGTCTTGCGGAACGCTCAATGGCGGGATTGGCCCGAACGGGTTCCGCGATGACCAATGGAAGCGGTGACTATGCCATCGCATTCTCGACCGCCGCCGAGAACCGCATAAAGCCTCTCGGCATCGGCGCGAAAACGCGGCAGACCTCAGTGGTCGCGAACGATGCCATTTCCCCGCTTTTCCTGGCCGTTATAGAAGCGACCGAGGAAGCCATCTACAATTCCCTATTCCGGGCAACCACCGTCACCGGCAAAGATAAAAGGACCATCGAAGCTTTGCCCCTCGAACCCACACTAAATATTCTGCGCACGTACGGAAAGATCAAATAGGCCCTTTCGGCTGTTTGCTCATGCCGCATTGAGATTTGATCTCTGATCAATTGCCACTAGCTTTAGCTAGTGGGTGGAAGTGAAAAATAAAAAAGGCTTTAGCCGAACTTTAAATAAAATATGTCCACTTTGCTATAGCCGAAATTGGGCTTAAGCCGATCGGCACCTTATTCTTATCATGTTCGGCTAAAGCCCTGAGCCATTTGCATAGCTGACCGCTAACTAAAGCTAGTGCCAATTGAACCATCTATGATGTCAGTCCGACCTGACGATCATACATCGGTCGTCGTGTCGTAGGTTGAGACCGAACTCGTATCGACCGACGTATCTATCCCGGTATCGACATCGGCCGCGGCATCATATCCGCCTGCGTCATATCCGCCTGCATCGTAGGCGCCGGCATCGTACGTACCAGCGTCTGCCGCGTCATATTCGCCGCCAGTCTCAACGAGTGACGATGGATCGTCCTGATAGTTATCGCTGTCCTCGTCGGCGCGTGAAGCAAAATCATCCGCCGATGCCTGATATGCTTCGGCCTGATCAAGATTTCGGTCAACGCCGTCTGCATCACCCTGAGCGGCATACCACTCTGCATTGTCCACTGCGGCGTCCGCATTCTTTTCATCGTACACGGCGTTATCGAGGTTATAGACGTCATTATCCGACTGACCCGTGTGATCGTCGCCGCCGGCAAGATAGTCAGCGTCGCCGGTTGCATATCCGGCGTTCTGCGCATCTTCCTTGGCGGCGGCATAATCGCCCTCGGCAATGTGCTCCTGCTGTTGTGCCTGATAATCTTCGGCGATGTCCTGTTTCCACGCTGCGTTCTCAAGGTCCGAGGAGTCCGAGGCTCCGAGCATCGAAGAATCGCCGGCCTGATACGCTTCATTCTCCGCGGTCTCGCGAGCATCGGCCGCCGCGGCATAATCGCCCTGTGCGACAAATTCATCCGCCGATGCCTGTGCATCAGCGGCGGCGTCCGCATGGGCCTGCTGTGCAGCGGCTTCGGCATCGGCGGCCCCAGTCGATGTTTCGTCAAAGGTAGCTGGAGCAGCATATCCCTGATCGATCACCGGTTCGGCCACAGGCGTATCGGCAGCCGGGGCCGAATCGAACTGTACCGGAGTTTCGAACGAAGCGTCCTCATAGGTACCGCCGGTGTCAGTTTCGCCTGCTTCTGTTATAGGAAAGCCATCTTCGCCGACCGTGAACTCGACCGAGTTGGTCGAAACCTCTTCCTCGGTCGGCAAGCCTTCTTCAGCTTCAAGCGTATAATCTGCCACGCCGTCGCCATCGATGTCCGCTGTGTCCATCTGCCCGTCGCCGTCGGTATCTTCCATCGTG
>JADYZI010000486.1 GCA_020853255.1 Acidobacteriota bacterium | reverse complement strand
TTTACAAGAAGATTCGCCGAAAGGACTGAGATTCGCTTTTGGAAAACAGGCCCTGGTCGAAAGATGTCAGCTACGTTTCAATAGATGGGTCAAATCGGGCGGTAAAGTGTTCACGACCTAGAATTTTCGAACCATTTCGGTCAAAATATCGTTAAGATACGTTGTAATGCCGTCAAAATACGACACAAACCAGCTCGATCCGGACTTTCCCGAAAAGGCGAAGGCCGCAGCCGCGACGGCGCAAGCCTCTGCTGAGACGGGCGGTGAAACGCGGCCGTTCGCAAATACGGAGAATTGCGAGCAGGAGACGCGTGAGTTCGGGCCGCGGGATTTTGGTGCGTATCAAGCGCCGCAGGGAGCGTACGCGCCGGCGTATTATGCGGCGGCAGTACCGCCGGCGGCGGTCGAGGATGTACGGAACAGGCGGGTTGACAAGGTCGGGCTGAAAGAGAACATCGTAACCGCAATTCCCTACATTCCGTGGTATTTTGGCCTTGTAGCGGGCATCATTCTGCTCGTTCTGCTGCCAAAGAGTGAGGCAAAATCACGATTTCATGCCGCACAAGGGCTCGCCGCGCATCTTGGCATCCTGCTCGTTACAACGCTACTTGGAGTCGTCGGATCGATCACGAACGCAGTTCGGCCAGCGGTCGGAATCTTTTCCGCGATCACGACGATAATTCTGTTTATCTTTGTTTATAAAGCCTGGCGTGGCCGGCCGATCCATCTGGAGTTTCTCGAGGGCCTAACGGATTGGCTCGAGGAAAAGCTTTCGCCCGATACGTTCAACAAAAAGTAATGTCCGATCTCTCAGTACAGCAAGAATATTCACCGAATAGCATTTGTTTTGGCTGCGGCCCGGCAAACGAAAAAGGCCTGCGGATAAACAGTTTTCCTGAAGGCGACGAACTCGTCTGTGAGTTCCACGCTCGGCCCGAACACCAGGCGTTTCCCGGAATGCTGAATGGCGGGATCATCGGTGCGTTGCTTGATTGTCACTCGAATTGGACGGCCGCGTATTTTATGATGAAGCGCGACGGGAAGGACCGGCCGGACTGCACCGTGACCGCGGACTTTCACGTCAAACTTCTCAGGCCGACGCCATTCGATGCGACGATCTACCTGCGTGCAAGAGTTGTTGATTCAAAGGAAGATCGGGCAACGATCGAAGCCGAGCTGACCGCAAACGAGAAGGTTTGCGCGACCTGCCGTGGGACGTTTGTCGCGGTAAAAGAAGGCCATCCCGCATATCACCGCTGGTAGCTGGTGGACTGTAACATCTGATTTGATAGCGGCTTCGCCGCTTTAGTTGCGGAAAAGTTATACTTTTCCGCCTGGCTGCTCAAAAGATCACAGCGGCCCTGCCACCGCATTTACCCTCGTTGCCTGAGGCGGCAGAGCCGCGTCGCGGAAATACGATCCGTGAAGCAGAGCTTCACCGCAAATAGAGGGGCAAAGCCCGCTAGCGGAGCCTATTTTACAGTCCACTAGAACGTGACGCTGTTTGAAACCGCACCATTCTGACCGCGAACCTGTACGGTCGAGCCGCCGACGCGGCCGACCTTTCCTGCCGGAAGAGCCGCCTTCAGCTCGCTCGAACTGACAAATGTCGTCTCGGTCTCAACGCCATTCACGAGTACGCGGGAGCCGGCATCGAACCCGCTTCCCGTAACTTGAATTCGATAGTATTTCGTCGAGATCCCGACCGGCGGCCGTCCTACGGGCTGAGTCGCACGCAGAAACTGTATCGCGCTCAAATTCAAAGGCGAAACCGTATTCGAGAGAAGGTATTGCCAGACGGGCTTATAGACCGGCACACCGTTCTCATACACGATCCCCGAATCGACCGCTACGCAGCCGTGGAAACTCGGGCATGTGTCGAGGTTGCTCGTAAGAGAGTGCGTGTTGCTGTAAGGCGGGCTGATGCCGTCAACGTTCACGACGGCGCCGAATGGCGGCATTCCGTAGGCGGGCCAGATAGTGCTCGTAAGCAGGTTGAAGTTGACCGCTTCGTCACGCGTATGAGAGAAGCCCCAGAATTTGTCGGGCGTTGAGGCATTCGGCGTGGTCTCGGGGTGGGCGATCCAGTTCGCGGGGCTTCTGACCCTGCCGTTATAATCCATCGCCGCGAACATCACAACGCGCACGACCGGGTGGTAACGCCCAAGGATGCCCGCGTGGCCGCCGCCTTGCGAATGTCCCGAAACAATTATCTTCGACCAGTCGAGCGTATCGTCGTCGATCAGGAACTGCCCCCAATTATCGTTCGGGTACTGGTTGCGAAGGTAGATGAGAAGCTTGATGAGCCTGTTCTCAGCGGAATTTGCCCGGTTGACGTTAACGAGCGGTGTGCGGTCGGTGCCGTCAAGGATCTCGAGCCGCACATTTGCGTAGCAGTCGAGATCGGTGTTCGTACCGCCGCAAAGCCCGTTCACGGGTTCGTCGTTCGGATAGGTCAGGTTTATGGCGTGAAAACCCATCTCGGCAACCACATTGTTCAGCACCTCATAGTTCGCGGCAATGCCGTGCGTGCCCGGGAAAAAGACGAAAAGCTGGTTCTTCGGCGGAACGCTTCGGTCGATCGACACGTAGTGGCCTTGCAGGTTAGTCGTGATCTCAGGGTCTGTATCGTGCGGAAGGACAAAAAAGCTCTGCCTCTGAGCGTACGTCACCTGAGCCAAGGCGGCGACAAAAAGGACCACCAAAAATGTTCCGCATTTGCGAATGCCGTCAAACTTCATCACAAGATTAGACGTTCTGAACGCTTGGAGAGCCGAGAGAATTAGGCGATCTCCGACATTTTTTGCCGATATTCGTCGAGTAAACCAAGCTTTTCGAGCCAATTCAGCTGCTCTTTCATCAACCGCGGCAAGTGCCAAACATCCGCCAGAGCATAATTGACAAGTTCCTCGGTCCAGACGCCGTCCCATCTCGCGTTGAACTTTTTCCGCTGAGATTTATCGAGATCGACTGCAAAATAGCGATAGAGCGTGTCGGCGAGCGACGCGGATTGGTGTGCTCCCTTGGTCAGGATCTTTTCGGCGATCATCGTGTCGAAGATATTCTGCGTCA
>JADYZI010000485.1 GCA_020853255.1 Acidobacteriota bacterium | reverse complement strand
CTATTCCTTTAGTTCGCCGCTTTTGTTCCGGCGGAATCGTTCGCATTGGTTATCTGAACGATCAGTTTGCCGTCCATCGAGGCAAGTTTGCCCACAAATTTCGTCGCGTCAGCGATGCATACGTTCAGTGTCTTGTCCACCGAGTGGTTCGTTCGTATCACGTCGCCGACGGCAAGCGAGTTAAGATCGCCTACGGCAATGGGCAGGTGGTCAAGCTGGCAGGTGATCGGAAAGCGGACCTCGGAAACTGCTCTTAGCAGCGATGCGGTCGCTTCGGGCGAAGCGCCTTCGTTTGCCGGATAGGCCGATCCGCCGAAAGTGTCAACCACAGGCTCCAGCAAGGCAACCGGCAGGCACAGGCTCATCGAACCTTTTGCATCGCCGATCTGGACCTGGTACGAGATCGTCGCAACAACCTCATTCGGCGGGACGACCTGAAGCATCTGCGGCCTGGTCTCGCGGCCCGCGATCTCGGTCTCAAGCTTTGCGTGCGGCTTCCAGACGTCAATGTAGCCCGCGGTGACAACCGAAAGAAATCCTTCCAGCACCTTCAGCTCCAGCTCGGTTGCCGGCCTGACCTCGTTCGGGCCTTGGCCGTTGCCGCCGAGCAGCCGATCGATTATCGGAAATGCGATCGAAGAACTGAACTCGATCACAAGGACGCTGCGCATGGGAGCGACCGAGAGTGTGTAGATCGTGGTCGGGTCCGAAAGGCCGCGGACATAATCGGTGTAGGATTGCTGCTCGACCGATATCAGCGTCACTTCTGAAACAGTTCGCAGAAAGAGCGGCAGGCTGGACGTCAGGTTGTTGGCAAACTGGTCGTGCAGCATATACAGCGCCCGGACGTGTTCTTTTGAAAGCCGGTCGGGCCGCCTAAAGTTGTAAGGAACAATGCGGCCGCGGCGGTTTCGTTCGGCGGCAGCTTCGTCAGCCGACGTCTCGGGGAGCAGGGCGGCCATTTCTTCATCTGTCAGTAACTCTTCGGTCGGCATTGTGTTCTAGTTTGAGAGGGCAGCCCGCAGCCGCGAGGCCGCCTGTGACTTGAGCTGCGAGACGCGCGATTCTGTTACGCCAAGCACCTCCGCCACCTCTTTCATTGTCAATTCCTTCACATAATAGAGTGCGATCACCTGCCTTTCACGCTCGGGCAGTTTATCGATCGCGGCGGCAAGGATCTGCCGCTGCTGCTTCCGCTCGATCGCATCAAGCTGTGTCATCGATCTGTCGGCGATCATCTCGCTAAGGCTGAGTCCGGTTTCCTGATCGCATTCGTCCAGGTTCGTTATCCGCAGGCCGTGGACCTCCTGCAGGGAGCCTCGAAGCTCGGCGACCGAGATCTTCATTTCGTCGGCAACCTCTTCTTCGGTGGCCGGTCGCCCATGCTCTTGTTCCAACTGGCCGTAGGCATTTTGGATCTCTCTCGCCCGTTTGCGGATCGAGCGCGATGCCCAATCGAGCGAACGGAGGTTGTCGAGGATCGCACCACGAACACGCATCTCAGCAAAGGTTGTGAAAGCAACGCCTCGCGATTCGTCATATCGCTCGACCGCATCGATCAAGCCCATGACGCCTGCGCCGTAAAGATCATCCCGTTCAACCGTTGAAGGAAGCTTTGCCGCGATCCGGTCAGCAATGTATCTGACCTTCGGCAAGTGATCCACGATCAAGCCCTCGCGTGCGGCCGCCCGATCAACTTCGGCTGCAAACGGGGTCGGAACGTGATATTTGGGTGGTGAAGAGTATCGGAGCATCGTGAAGACGAGCGGCTGGCGTTTAATTTCCGCCGAACTGTTCCCAGAAGGAATACACGGTCGCGGGAGTTGCTTCGTTCCGGGCCTTGCGGTGAAGGTCTTTTGCTATCAGGCGGATAGCTCGGCTGGCAGGCGTTTCCGGAGCAAATTGGGTGACCGGCTGCTGGCTTCGTACAGCCTCGGCAAGGTTCGGGTCAGAAGGGACCACTCCGAGAAATCCGACCTTATGGTCAAGAAATTCGCGGGATGCGGTGCTGATAGATTGAAAAACGTTTTCAGCGTCACCTACGCCGACGGCATTGTTGACAACCACCGAAATGGCGGCACCGGGCCGGCGACGCAGCATTACTTTGATCGTGGCGTACGCGTCAATTATCGCGGTCGGCTCCGGTGTGACCACGATGATAACTTCGGACGCGGCGGCGAGCACACCTGAGACCGCATCGGAAATGCCGGCGGCTGTGTCGATCACCATGTAGTCAAGATCTTCTTCCATCTGGCGCATCTGCTCCAATATCTGGGGCCGATTCGTAAGCGAAAAGTTTGCGAGTTCCTCAATGCCGCTGCCGCCGGGTATCAATTCAACCTCGGGTGACAGAGGCACTATGATCTCTTCGAGCGTTTTCAGTCCCTCGATCACGTGGCCGAGATGATAGCGCGGCGTGACTCCGCACAGCAGATCGGCGTTAGCAAGGCCAAAATCCGCATCAAGGAGGGCAACCTGGTTACCCAGCAAACCAAGTTCAAGCGAGAGATTTACGGCAAGGTTGGATTTGCCGACGCCTCCCTTGCCGCCTGTAATTGCCACGCAGCGGCTGGCCCTGGAGTTTCGCGCGGTACGTTGGACCGCGAGCGGTTTGCTGGCTGACGCCATCGATCTTAGTGTTGAGGCTTGGTCGTTCATTCGAAGAAAAAGTGTGTGATCTCTGAAGGAATTTTGGTATCAGGCCCTAAAGGCGAGGATCCGGTTGGTTAGCGTTTCAGGCGTTGCCGCCTGCAGATCTTCGGGCACGCGCTGGCCCGCAGCAAGATAGGCAAGGGGAAGCCGGCTGTCGATGATCGTTTCGAGTACGGCACCGGGCCTTGTCGTTTCATCCATCTTTGTTACGGCAATGCAATCGGCTCCGTACATCTCAAATTTTTTGATCGCCGCCGCTGCATCAAGCGGATGTGTTGTTGCCTGTACAACAAGGCATTTGCGAATATCCGGGCGACGCTGAAGGAAATCTGAGAACTCGAACTGGTCGGCGAGGTCGTGCGGGTTTCTGCCGGTCGTGTCGATAATGACCTTTGCGTTTGTCGGCATGCGGCACAGGGTTGCATCCAGTTCAAATACGCTGCGAACAACATGACATCCGGCGCCGATTATCTCGGCATAGGTCTTCAGCTGCTCGACAGCCGCAATTCTGTATGTATCCAGAGTTACCAATTCAACACGGTGATGATCGTATAAGGCTGCCCTTGCGGCGAGCTTTGCGGCGGTGGTAGTTTTGCCGACTCCTGTCGACCCAATGACGGCTAGAATGGCGCCGTTATCGCCTTTGAGAATCTCTGGCTCAAAATCCATTGAGGCCGGAAGCGAGTTCATCAGCGCCTTCCGTGCCGAGCCTGCCTCACTCGTGCTCTCAAGTTCGATCGCGAATCGCTGAGCGAGTTCGGCGGGAATTCCGACGGCGATAAGCTCATTGAAAATGTTCTGCATTTCGGGCTCAACGCTCATTCCGAAGATCCCGAGATCGATAGCCTCACCGCGGCGAACTCCGTGCTGAAGCCCCGCCAATGCTCCGAGCGAGAATTTTACTTCACGCATTTCCGCCCGAAGCAATTCAATGTCCCGCTCTGAAATCGGGGCAGATCGGCCCTCTACGCTCGAGGGTGTCGCCGCCGGTTTTTCAACTGCGGCCGTTTGCTTTGTTGCTGCCGGGAACACGAATCGCGGTGCGTCAGGATTTAATTCAATGGTTTCGGTGATCGGCCGGGCCATATCCGGGCCGAGGATCGCAGCCTTTTCTTCAAAATCGGCGGAACTCGCGGCACGAGTTGCAAGGGCGGACATCAAACTGCGATCTTTGGCGGGCGGTATGTAAGCGGAAAAATTTGGGGCAGCGGCAGCCTCATCTTTCAGATCCACCAACTTTTCAGAATTTGCCGGCGTTGCCAGGTACTCGTCGCCGCCTCCGACGAGGGCTTCACTCGTCGCGGCGCTGACCTCGACCTCGGCTCGAGAGCGAAGGCCAAGGAAACCGCCCGTCCGAACGCGCTTTGTCTCAAGTACATAAGCGTCTTCGCCAAGGTCGCGTTTGATAAGCTCGAGGGCTTCGCGTGTAGTTTCGGCACGATATTTACGAATATTCATCATAGAAGGGGTATGAAGAGGCGGACCGTCAGTTGACCGTTCCCATCGAGACGAGCCGCACGTTCGAGGCGACCTCGCCATGGGCCATCACGACCAGTTCAGGCAAGAACCGTTCCGTAAGTTTTCTAAGGTGCGGACGCACCATCGCCGAACACAGAACGATCGGCCGCGACATTACAGCCGCACGGCACGCGGTCTCGATCTTTTCAAGGAGCTGGCGGCCGAATTCAGGCTCGATCACCTGCTGTGAAGCTCCTCCGAGCAATCCGAGGCGTTCCGCAAGCTGCGATTCGAGCCTTGGGTCAAGGGTCAGAACAGCAAGTTCGTCATTCTCGTTCGCAAGCCCGCCGGAGATCGTCCGGGCAAGCGAAACTCGGGCAGCTTCTGTCAAGGCATTGACATCACGCGTCACCACGCCGACATCCGTTATTGATTCGAGGATGGTCGCAAGATCGCGGATCGGGACACGCTCGCGGAGAAGATTTTGCAGAACGCGCTGGATCTCGCCGAGCGATAGCACCTTTGGCGTCGCTTCTTCCACGGTCTTTGGATGGCTTTCGGCGAGGGCGTCAAGAAGCGTTCGCGCCTCCTGGCGGCCGAGAAGCTCATGTGCATTGTTCTTGATTATTTCGGAGAGGTGAGTGCAGACGACCGTTGTCGGGTCGACCACCGTGTAGCCGGACGTGAGGGCCCTGTCGCGGTCCTCGGTTCGGCGTATCCATACAGCAGGCATCCCGAAAGCGGGATCGATCGTTTCGACACCGGCGATCTTTTCGCGAACCACGCCCGGATCGATCGCAAGATAGCCGTCCGGGTGTATCTCACCCGATGCTATCTTCTCTCCTTTCAATAAAATAGCGTACTCTCGGGGCGGGAGCTGAAGGTTATCGGTAACGTGGACTGACGGCACAATTATGCCGAGTTCTATGGCCGCTTGACGGCGTATCTCGCGGATACGATTTAGAAACGAATCGCCGCTGCTGACCAGTCCGACCAATCCGTATCCGACCTCGAGTGCAAGTGCATCGATCTTAAGAAGGCTTTCCATTCGCTCAGGTTGGCGGGCAGATTCGGCATTTTCTTCCGCGACCTTTTCAAGGGCCTTTTGCTGGGCCAAAGAACCGGCCCGTTTCCACGAAAGATAGCCGATACCCGCAGTTGCAAGCGACAACGTGATGAACGCAAAATGGGGCATTCCCGGAAGGGCGCCGAGAAAAAAGAGGACACCGGCCGTGATGAACAAGGGCCTTGGATTTACAAAAAGCTGGCCGCTCATTTCCGCGCCCATGCTGGAATCTG
>JADYZI010000484.1 GCA_020853255.1 Acidobacteriota bacterium | reverse complement strand
TGAATTTCACCCGCGAACAATTCGGCGAGTTTGATTACATTATCGCCCACGGCCTTTTCTCATGGGTGCCGGATGGTGTGCGGACAAAGGTCCTTGAGATATACGCCGAGTGCCTCGCACCGCAAGGTGTTGGTTACATAAGCTACAACACCTATCCGGGCTGCAAAATGCGCGAGATGCTCTGGGACATGATGAAGTTCTACACCGCCGAAGTCGCAGAGCCTGTGCAAAAGGTTGCGGCGGGCGTTCAATATCTTGGCTTTCTGAATTTCGCGGCTGAGAAAGGGACTGCCTATCAAACCGTGATCAACGCCGAACTTGCCCAATACTCGCAACGCACCGTTGAGAATATATTTCACGACGATTTCGGGTCGTTGAACCGGCCATTTTACTTTCACGAATTTAACGATCTGCTGAAACCGCACGGGCTGCAATTCTTATCGGAAGTCGATGCCTATTGGGCCGAATCGAACCTTCGGCCGGAGATCACGGCAAAACTTGACGAACTCGGCGATGATGTCGTTCGCCGTGAACAGTTCACCGATTTTATCCGTGGCCGCCCGTTTCGCAGTTCTCTTGTTTGCCGCGACAATATTACGCTTGACCGGCATCCGCAACCGGCGATATTGCGCTCATTTTTTCTCGCGTCACAGGCCGAGCCTGTATCGGAGAATCCTGACGTGCGCTCAAGGTCCGCCGAAATATTCAAGGGACTCGATGAGACAGAGATCGCGATCGAAGATCCGCTAACTAAGGCCGCGCTCATCACCCTGCAGGAAGCATGGTCAAAGCCGCTTGAATTCGATGAACTGATCGCAAGGGCATCGCAACTGTCGGGCGAAGTCTCGCCGGGCGACATTGAGAACGCGGCGGCGCAGCTGCTTGATCTTTTCAAAAAAGGATTTATCTATCTTCACCGATCTCGCCAGCCATTCGCCGACAGGCCGGGCGAAAAGCCTCGGGCAAGCAATTTCGTCCAATGGCAGATAAGAAAGAACTGCGCCGATATCACAGCGCTTTCCGGAATGAACCTCAGGCCCGAAGGCGATCCAATGCGCCTGTTACTTCTTCTTTGCGACGGGACTCGCGACCGCGATGCACTGGTTGATGAATTTTCACGCCGTATCGAGTTTATACCATCAGAACGCGAGCAAAGGCTGAAAGAACTTCCCGCCTTTATCGAAAGCAGGCTCGCACTCTTTGCAAAGTTGGGATTGCTTCACGACTAGCGACACAGTTTCTGGCTTTCCTTTCGTCCGATTTTGTTTCTTCCTTTCGTGAGTTTCGTGGTGATGATTTAAAACCTGACCACGAAATCCACGAAATGAAGACACGAAAATACACGAAAAGAAGCCAAATACCGCCTGGTCTTGATAGAGTTTACAAGGGCGATCGTCTAGGTTTGAGACTTGGTTGCGAGCAAAAGGTCTACGACTTCTCTGACGGCCCCGTATCCGCCGTTCGCTTTGGTCACGTAGGCCGCGGCCGCAATTACTTCAGGAACCGCGTCGGCCACGGCTACTGGAAAGCCCACACGTTTCATAACAGGAACATCGGCCAGATCGTCACCGACATACGCCGTTTCTTCGGCCGAAACATCAGCCGCGGCCAGGATGCTCTCAAGATCGCGTACCTTGTCGTTTGAACGGACGTTTAAAAAATCGATCCCAAGATCATTCGCCCGCTGCCGCAGAATATCCTCGGCATCACGGCCTGTGATGATTCCCGATCTGAACCCTGCCTTGTGCCATGAGGCGATGCCCTGCCCGTCACGGACGTGGAAGACTTTCATCACCTCTCCATTCGCCGAGAAGTAAAGCCGGCCATCCGTAAGGACGCCGTCGCAGTCCATCAAAAGGAGCTTGATGCGGAAGGCCCGTTGTTTGATCAGATCGTCATCCATCGATCAGCGCACCTCGAATATATCCACCCCGCTCAATTTCCACCCCGACCCGAACTTGGTTAGCCTGAACACCGCCATGCCGCTTGAAGGTTCTTTGTTCAGCAGCTTTATCGCAAGACTTGTTTCTACCCAAATGTTGTTCGGGTCGATCTTGTCGATGTGCAAGACAGCGGTTTTCCATTCGACCGCCTGGCCCGAAATGCCCGAGATAAAACGCGAAACATCACCAACAACCGCCATAGCTTCCAAGTCGGCCTTCCGATTAGAAACGGCCGTTTTGTCAAACTGTGCAAAGAAGGCCTTTACTGATTCGTCACTTGCGGTCGAAGCGCTGATCTTGTTTCTTATTGCCCTTGCCGCAAGACTTGCGCCGTATTCCGCATCGGCCCTGATCGCGTCTTCGGCGAATTTTAACGCGTCGGTGTTCCGGCCGGCCTGCTGCGCAATATCCGCAAGGCCGACATTTGCCCATGCGAGGCTTCGGGCCGAAGGCAGCTTTTCCTCCAGGACCGAACGAAACTCCTTCTCGGCCTCCGCGGTCTTGTTCTGAGCAAGGAGTGAACGGGCCAGCAGCACACGTACATCGTCAAAACGCGGATAGTCACGCAAGACATTCTTCGCCGTCGTTTCCGCCGCCGCATACTTCTGGCTGTCGAACGATCTCTTCACGGCCAAAAGCGGATCACTGTCAGTCACCTCGCGCGGGGCCACATCGTCGGAATAATCCGACTGCGGAAATATTTTTTCCGGGTCAACTTCTGCCCGCACTACCTTTTGCGGTGTCTTAAACACTATCTCGCCAAAACTTGCCGCTTTGATCGTCGTCGGGGCCGACATTTTCTCGCCGTTGGCCAACACGACCTGAACATTTACCGTCGCATCGACCGGCCCGGTGTTTCGCAAGGCCACCTTCCAGTCAGCACCGGATTGGCTTGGGATACCTGCCATCAGGTCGGCATCTGTCACCTGATCGATGAGATAATCGAGTATTTCCTTATTCGCAACATTCGACGCCCGGATCTCGGCAAGGGTTAGGTCTTTGTCGGCCATTTGCGCCCGAATGCCGCTGAACATCTCATCCTGCCCAACCCGGCGGCTCAGTAGACGCCAGATCATCGCTCCCTTGTTGGCGACGGCGGCGTAATAATAATCATCAAGCGGCGAAACCAAATTCAGCGGGGCATCACGCTTGGCTATCGCCGAGTATGCCGTCCGCTGCCGAAGCCGCTCAACATCTGCCACATCCTTGCCGTACTTGCTTTCGACAAACTGCGTTGCGATAAATTTCGTCAGACCTTCGCGTATAACCCCGAACCCATCACCCGTAACTGTTATAGCGTTTCCAAGCCAGACCTTCGCAACTGCGTCCGCAATGCTCATCGCCGTCTGCGAGTCGATCTTGCTTCGCCGAAGCGCACCTTCATCGACAAAAATAGTACCGCCGCCGGAAAAGCCGCCGCCGCGCTGTACTGCAACTATCCTGAGCGGAACATCCGGCGCCGTACCAAGCAGGGTCGAGGTAAACGCCTTCGCTTCGGACGCGATCGCGGCCATCTCAGCCGCCCGCTTTTGTTCCTCAGCACCCGAGCCCTTTGGCACCATTACACTGACACCGCCGGAATCGAGAGTGTCCCATGCGCCAGCGACAAAAAACGGTTGGCCGTGCAGTTTCTGATCAAATGCTCCGGCCGTCTCGACTCCCGAAGAGATGACCGTTCGGCCGCCCGATGACACCTGAAGGCGAAACGGTGCGAAGTCCGCTCCGCGGGCAAAGAACCAGCTATTCGGTGTCGGATACCAAAATGACGACGGCAGGAATTGTGCTCCCATCGGCGACAGGGCGCTTATTCCGGTGTTGTCCTTGACGGCAAATTTGTAATCGACCGTCGCCGAAACGGTTCCGTTTGGCTGAACAGCGGGAATTCGCAGCATCAAACGCTGCAGGTTGGTAGTGGCATTGACCTTTTCTTCGGATCTCGAAGGTTCGATCGCCGCACCGCCGACCGTGACCGATGTGATCTCGGCACCAGAACCGATCCGCAGCGTCAGTGTCGAAGCCGGCCGTGCCGATACGTTCTTCACATCAACCTTTGCCTTGACCGTCAACTTGCGATCCGAATCGCTCTGCGGCAGCGATGCAGAGACATCATATTTCTGCACCTGCCATGTGATCGAAGGACGCGTGTCATCCTGTGCGAATACGGCCCCAGCGAACAACAAAAATACTGCGGCTGAAAAAAATCTATTGAGTTTACTCATTATTTCCTGACGTGCCCGAAACCGTCCGAACATCTCATCGGATCACAGCGCTTTCATTAACCGATCGGTAAAGAGCGTACAGACTACATAGCCCTTCATTCTTCGTGGTTTTCCCGCGCTCGTGAAAGGTTTGAATTTCCAGTCCATGACAGCTTTCTCGGCATCGCGTTTCAGATCCTTATCGACTGTTGCCGCTTCTGCTTCAATGACCTTTCCGGTCTCGTCCACCCAGACCATAACTGGAACTTTGTTGATATTCGCGGGAAAAGCACCGTTGTAGTACTGGCGTCCGAGCGTAGAAACGGCCAGCATAGCCTCGAAAGATGAATTGAACGTCGCCGACCGGCCCGACAAGGCGGCCGTCTCCTTGTTCGCCATCGCATTTGCCTCGACGCTGGAAGAATTGATCGGCGCGAACAC
>JADYZI010000483.1 GCA_020853255.1 Acidobacteriota bacterium | reverse complement strand
ACCATAGGGCAGCGAGCCGGATAACGTCCGGGCGCTCGTTGAAAAACGAGTGACGACAAGTGCAACAGAGAGCAAACCTGCCGCAATTTGATCTGAGATCTCAAATTTGAAATTTCAGATCAGCGGTGATGGGTGAAACGGTGAGGTAAGAGCTCACCGGCGTGTGCTGGTAACAGCCGCGGCCAGGTAAACTCCTCGTGGTGCAAGACCAAATAGGGAAACGCGATCGGGTTGCCCGCCCGAGCGTTGGCCTCGACGGCCGGCAGCGTTTTCGGGTAGGTCGCTTGAGCCGTTTGGTAACGAACGGCCCAGATGAATGATCGTCGGCCGCCTTTCGGGGCGGTTACAGAATTCGGCTTACAGGTTTGCTCCGATAATAGGCACCTGCATCAACCCTAAAGGAGAAGATTCAACAGATCGATATGGCAAACCGTAAAGGTGTATTCATTGGCGCCTATGTGCCGAATGAATTAAAGGAATCGCTGCGTCGCCGCGCCGCTGCTGAGCACCGGACGCTTTCTCAGGAAATAACCCGAATTTTGGTCGAGGCCGTCCACGGAAAAGGTTTGCCCGCGGGCAGTGTTGACCGCCGCGCTGTCGCTACCATTCCGCGTCGCCGTTCAACTGACCCGCTTCCCCGACGACGCACGGAAGATCTCCCGTTCATTTCCACTGACGGGAAAAAGAAATGAGGCCGGATCGGCCGGAGTTCCCGGAGGACGTCGGGCCTTAGTTTCTGCCCTGCCATTTTGATAGAATCAGGTTGATGAATAAGCAAACCATTCTGGTCGCGATCGTGACCGGGCTCGCGGGTTTTATCGCGGGATTCATGATAGCGAATTCGCTCAACCGAAGCGAACTTGGTACCAGTTCTTCGCTCACCCAAACCGCGGGAACAAATCAGCCCGCGGGCGCCGGTGCGGCGAATTCGACGACTCTCTCGCCTGACGAAATAAAGGCCCGTGTCGATGCAGCGGACCGTAATCCTGAAGATTTCGCTTTTCAGAAAAGCCTCGGCATCTCACTTTATCGCTATGCATCGCTGAAGCAGGATCCCGCCAATCTGCCCGACGCCATTCGTATCATGCAGCGCGCGCTTGACCTTGATCCGGCGGACCGCGACCTTCAAATAGCTTTGGGAAATGCCCATTTCGATGTCGGTTATTTCAAAAAGGAAAACGCGAGCCTTGAGCTGGCACGCGGGTTTTATAACCGCGCCTTAGAACGGGTGCCGGGCGATGTTGATGTGCGGACCGACCTTGCGTTGACATATTATCTGCAGACACCGCCCGATCTTGATTCGGCAATAAAGGAATTTGAGCAAGGCCTCGCGATCAATCCCAAACACGAACGGTCGCTGCAGTTTCTAACGCAAACGTACGTCAAGAAAAACGATATTCCTAAGGCAAATCAGACACTAGAGCGGCTGAAGGCGGTAAATCCGTCGAGCACGGCGATAGCAGAATTGACAAGTATGATCGCCGGCGGCCCAGCGAGCGTGAAATGAGGGAAGCTCTTTTTATTTTCCTTATCATTCTGCTTCTCGCGGGGTTTACCCTTTTTCGCTATCGACGGCATCTATTTGCGATGCTGGAGTTGTACAGAACTGTCCAGGGAATACGCGAACGAAGGCCGCGGGCCCAGGTGCCGGACGAACCTGTTGCCCGAGGTCCGCTTGTGAACTGCCAAAAATGCGGGACTTGGGTACCGGAAGATAAGGCCGTTCGCCTTGGCCGGTCAGCGTTCTATTGTTCGACGAAATGTCTTGAGACAAGTAAGGCAGGATAGAAAGGTCCCGGACCTATAAGAACTGCCCCGCGTACCACGCGACGAGCCTTTCTCCAAAAAGCAAAGCAAGCAAGGAACCGGTGCCGAGAAAGATGCCGAATGGTATCTGTGCCTGCATATCCTTGTCCTTTTGCCGGAGAATTACAATTATCCCGATAACAGCGCCGGAGAACGCACCGAGAAATATTGACAGCAGCGTCAAACGCCAGCCCAACAGTGCCCCGACGCCGAGCATCATTTTCACATCGCCCAAACCCATCGCCTCAACGCCGCGGAACCGTTTCCACAATTCTCCGACAAGCCACAGTGATCCGCCGCCCGCCAACGCCCCCGCAAAAGCGCATGCCAGCGACACAAGCCAGGCCGGAGAACCGCCCATCATTGTGGCGGGAAAATAGGACATATCGCTGAAATACTGTGTGCCGAAAAATATCGGAAAGATAAGGCGGACAAGGATGGCGAATACGAAAAGCGGGTAAGTGATCACATTTGGCAGGATCATATGGCCCGCGTCGATAAAGATCAGCGAGATCATTACCGCCGCAAAGATGAGTGCGACCGGCAGAAAGGCTGTAAAGCCTATTTGCCACGCAACCAGGGCAAATATCACGCCCGTAAGCAATTCAACCGCAGGATAACGGGCAGAGATCGGGGCCTTGCAGTTGCGGCACTTTCCGCCAAGTATCAGCCAGCTCAGGACCGGAATATTATCGTATGGCTTGATCGGCGTATTGCATTTCGGGCAGGCGGAATTTGGGAAGACGATGGAAAGTTCGTTCGGAACGCGGTAAATGACAACGTTCAGAAAACTCCCGACGATCGCGCCGAATGCGAAAACAAACGCCAGCCCGACAATATCCGGCAAACCGGTCGCGGCCTCAAACGAAGAGAAAGCAAAAAATGTCATCGCAGCAGGAAGGGACAAAAAAGGAAAGAAGGATGCCTTTCGGCACCCTTTTAAAATAATAGGGAATTTTGCTTGAAAAGGGAAGCCTTCTGTTTCGTCCAGTTTCGTGTCTTTGTTTCGCGCGCTTCGTGGTAACGGGAGAAAACCCGACCACGAAACACACGAAACAAAACCAAAAACGAACGAAACAAGATGCCGTTGCTAGTGACCGTCACACCGCTTCCGACTGCGACGTGAAATTGAATTCCTTCAGTTTCAGAGCGGGCAGCAGCGAACCGCCGCCGCCTTCTGAGCTTCCGACGCGTTCCGGTTTGCCGATCATCAGGACATTGCCCGGTGCCAGCATTTTCACCGTCGATTGATTAAATCGGAAGTTCTTCAGCGGGTATGCGATCTTGCCGTTCTCTATCCACCAAACGCCGTCGCGGGTCAGTCCGGTCGAACTGGCCGTGCGCTGGTCGGTCGTGCGTATGTACCAGAACCGCGAGACAAGAATTCCGCGGTCGGTCGCCTTGATCATCTGTTCCAACGACGATACCGGGCCGGAACTCTCAAAGATGGTATTCACCGGGCCCGGCGTCGGCTGTTTGTCTTTCTGTTTTGCCCAGAACCGATTGTACGTCAGCGTTTCGAGCACGCCCTTGTTGACCATCACGATCCGCTCGGCCGGAATTCCGCCCTGCGCGGATTGCGAACCGGGCAGTTCCGCGTTCCACGGATCGCTGTAGATCGTGACCTTTTCATCAAATATCCGCTCGCCCAGTTTGGTCTTGCCGCCCGGGGCTGAAAAGACGCTTCGGCCTTCTTCGGCACTGCGTGCATTGAAACCGAAGCCAAATCCGCCGAGAAGATCGGCGACGGCCTGCGGTTCGAGGATCACGGTGTAAATGCCGGGATCGATCGCTCGTGCCCCTTTTCCTTCCACAGCTTTGCGGATGGATTCGCGTGCGATCCGCATTGTGTCCAGTTTGGCTATATCGTTGTGGCTCCGCAGGAAATAGCCTGAGCTTGTGCCGTCCGGCGTTCGTGCCGTCACAGACAGTCCGACGCCGGTGGAACGGTCATAGTCAAAGTTTCCGTTCTTCGTCGAGCTTCCGCCGGATTGCGAGGTCGCCGAATGAAAACCGGCCCCGATCACCTTATTTTTTTCGCATTCTGACAGCACGGCGCCGATCTGCCGTGCCCTGTCAGTGAGCGAAAGGTTTGCCGTTGCCTCGACATAATTATTTGTCGGCTTATACGTCTGCCGGCCGAGAGTAGGGACATATTCGCGGTCGGGCGGCGCGTTCCGGGCGATCTTTTCCGCCTGTTCGACCATTGCCTTAAGGCTGTCGTCGTCAAGGTCGTTGGTCGATGCCGAACCGCGCTTTCCGCCGATCCAGACGGTCACGTTCGCGCTTCGCGATTCGCGCGAACCGCTGGTCAGCACGTTGTTGGCGGCAAACCGCAGATGCGATTGTTTATTGCTGCCAACGCTGGCCGATGCATCGTCCGCCTTTGTGAATGAGAGGATCTTTTCCGTTAAACCCTTTACTTCCTGTTCAGTTAAAAGCATTATTCGTGGTCCTCCATTTGGCCGGCCTGCGTTCCGGACGCGGTGTTCAATACATT
>JADYZI010000482.1 GCA_020853255.1 Acidobacteriota bacterium | reverse complement strand
TGGAAACAATGCTGAATTGGTCCTTTACAGTGGCAAAGCTAGACTGAAACCGACTTCAAACGGAGTTGAATGCGAATGGTGGATACCCTCGTATTGATGAATAAATTGCCTATTCACAGGAACCTGAACACTTCATTCGTAAGCATGTCGGGCCTTGTTCGACATTTGCGAAACCTTGGTTTTATCGGAAGTATTCAGTTGGAACTGAGCAGTTACGAGGCCGAGATCGAGTTTGCCGTCGATGGATCTATCCGCGCACGCGAACAGGACCATATTGCCGACCGGCTCTCGTTCGGCGATGACGCCCTTCAGCGGATAATCATCCGCTCAAAAGAACCGGGCGGCTTGATCCATGTCTACAAGGGCCTTGGATCCGAAAAAAAAAGTGAAGGCGTCTTTGTCGATCAGGCGATCGCGGACGGAGCGCGAAGAATGGCCGCAGGGCTTATCGGGGGAACATCCCCAAGGAAATTTGAACCAATGAGAACGAGCACCACAGCGGCCGCGGTGGCTGAGGCACCGATACCAAAACCAGATGAGCGTCTTGACGTTCCGACCACCGAGAACTGGACCGAGCTTCTCGCTCTGATCTCTGAGTTAATGCAAACCATCGATGCTTCATTGGCCAAAGGCAATGTGAATTTTGCTAAACTTTTCCGAAATGCATGCGGCTTCGTAAGCTTCGATCATCCGTTCCTTGACCCCGATTCGGATGTTTTTGCCTACGCGGACGGGTATATCACCGTCCGGCAGCGTCTTTCAGCACATGACCTTATCAGCGGTATAACGTCCGCGCTTGGACGGATCATGCAACGTCTTGGCGAAGATCCCTACTTCGGCAATGTCTGCCATCAAACGATGCACCGCATCCGCGTGCTCGCAAACAGGCGAAAATTACAGTTTCAAACCTTCGGCCTGGGGTTGGAATTACAGAAAATAACCGGAATTTAGTTCGACAGCGTAGCCGTCTGTCGTGCATTTTGAGCCGTATCGAATACAATCTTCCGTATGGATTGGAAAGTGTTCGGTACGGCCTTTTTGACGCTATTTTTGGCTGAGCTTGGCGATAAGACCCAGCTGGCTGTTATAACCATGTCCGCAAAGGCGGAAAGCAAGCTTGCTGTCTTTGCCGGTGCAAGCGTCGCGCTCGTACTTGTGACCCTGCTTGGCGTCGTTATCGGCGGCGTTCTGACGCAGTTCATTCCCGTCGAATGGCTGCAACGCGTTGTGGCGGTGGCGTTTATCGCGATCGGGGTATTGATGCTGTTCGGAAAGCTCTAAAAAGCAAAATTCGCAAAACTCCGCATTGCTATCGTCCCCTCATACAAGAAGGGGGGAATTAATGGCTCATCTATTGGCACCGCAAAGATCATTGCCGACGCTTCCAGTTTTTTTCAATGTGGACGGCGTTGTCGGAGCACAGCCGGCGCAGAACAGCCGGGAGGACGTGCTATTCGTACAATTTGCCTTCACCGTTATCGCCAAATCGCCGCAGCCGGATGCAAGCCCGCAGTTCAAACAGGCAGTTTCGGCTGTAAAACTGACCGGACAGGCAGACGCTGAGACGGTGAACGCGATCATAGCGACCCAGCAGGAAACTCAGTCGCGCTCGGGCGGGCAGTCAGGCACAGTGGTCGATGGCCGTGTCAGCCCTGCAAAGGCGGGCTATTCATACGGCGTAGGATTCTATACTATTGTTCATTTGAACGAATCGATCCAGGGCCGGCACACCAAACTCTGGCCGCGCATAGATCAAATTCCAGGATGCCCGGCGGAACTTCAGCAAATGGTGATCCGAACTGTCCAGGGCACATAGCCGATCAGTTTGAGGCGGCAGCGCCTTTCTTTAATCGGCTGACGAATTTTTGTCGGAATTTCGCAACCTTCGGCGCGACGACGGCTGCACAGTACGGCTGGCTCGGGTTATTTGCGAAATACTCCTGGTGATAATTCTCCGCCGGCCAGAACTTGTCAAATGCAGTCACTTCGGTCACGATCGGCTTGTCATAAAGGCCTTCATCCGTGATCTCCCTGATAACCTCTTCCGCAGTATTTTTCTGCTCCTCGTCGTGGTAAAAGATGGCGGACCGGTACGAAGTGCCGATGTCGTTGCCCTGTCGGTTCAACTGCGTTGGGTCGTGTACGGCGAAAAATACGCGAAGTATATCCGCAAATGAGATCGCCCCCGGATCGAACTTGATCTGGATCACTTCCGCATGCCCGGTCGTTCCCGCACAAACTTCCTGATAGGTCGGGTTGTCCTTATCGCCCCCGGAATAGCCGGACACTACATCCTCAACCCCTTGAAGATCATCAAAAACCGCTTCAACGCACCAAAAACATCCCGCGCCTAAAGTTGCTGTTTCCATACCTAAATCAGACCAAACCGCCGGACAGAAATCAACCCGGCAGGCAGGCAGTGGATCAGTCCGAATGTTTTGGCACCTTCTTGCTTGTTGCCTTTGCGTCTTTACTTAGTGCCCTTGGTGGTAAAAAAAAGCGTTTAACACAGAGGACACAAAGGGAAGACACAAAGGCCGCTGAGAAATTGAAAAGTGGCTGATTACCCGCAAGCGATTCATTCCAGCCCATCGAACTTTGTGACAATGTTGTGGACCGGATCGGCCTTGAGCGGCGCATTGCCGGGGCGGACGGAGAGCGAAGTTTGCATTCCCGCGGCTCGGGCGGCATCGAGTTCTTCTGGAATGTCAGAGATGAAGTGGACCTCGGCAGGCTGGAGCGCAAGCTCTTCCGCGATCGCGACATAGCTGCTTTCATCCCGCTTGCTCCCTATATTCGTGTCAAAGTAGTTTGAAATGAATTGGGTAAGATCGCCTAGGTCGGTGTATTTGAACAGCAGCTGCTGTGCCTGTACGCTGCCTGACGAAAATATCGCGATCGTTTTCCCGGCAGCTTTCCACCGTTTCAACGCGTCCGGCACGTCATCAAAAACCGGTGAAACTATCTCGCCTTTCTCATAGCCCGCACGCCAGATCATGCCCTGTATCGCTTTTAGCGGTGTTGATTTACGGTCCTGATCGATCAGGAATTTTAGATAATCGGAAACGGAATTCGCTGATTCCGGGCGAAATTCCCGATCATATCCGTTCTCTGTCAGGTGTTCTCCGGCAAGCTGTTCGATCTCGAATTTAAGAT
>JADYZI010000481.1 GCA_020853255.1 Acidobacteriota bacterium | reverse complement strand
GAATGATCTGCAAAAGCGTCGCAAAACCGGGCTCGCGATCCCACATCGGCGGTACGCCGTACTTTTCGTAAACAACCGCAAATTCAGCGTGATCGGCCGCAAGGACGGCTACGGCACGTTCGAGTTTAGTCTGGTTGAGGTGTTTCGGCATCAATACTTGATCGATCAGTAGCAGGACACGACAAAATGTAACCAATTTACAATGGCACAATTTACAATGAACAATTGCAGATCTTCCGATTGTAAATTGTCCATTGGTGCATTGCTAATTGGAAAGAACCGGCCTCAACGCGAACGTTCTTCACCAGATCGACGGAACGGAAGATTCATCGAGCTCAATGCTCCGGCCATCGGGAAGAATGTGAATTATGCGAGAGACTCCTCTTGTCTTTAATGCCGGAGAAAGAAGTCCGACGCGATGGCAATTTGCACGCGGAACTTTGTGCTGTGAAAGAGGCTGAGATTCCGAGCACATCAATGTCGTACGATGTTCTGATGCAAGCTCGATGATCCGATTCAACGCCCACTCAAACTCTTCGGACGTGTGGCGAAGGCGGCCGCCCGCTTCAGGAATGTGCTCGTAGCCGATGCCGCTTTCGCGGAGTAATTCTGCCAGCACCAAGCGATTGAATTGAGGCCAGCGTGAACGCGGATTCGTGCGTACATCACAGACGAATTCGATCTCGAACTGTCGAAGCAAGTCGAGAAAATAGGCAAAGTCGTGACGGCCGTGCCCGATCGTGTAGATCGTGATCGCCTTCATACGAGATCCATATCCGCCATCGAGAGCGGATCGTCGAGCGGTTCCATATGCGTCGTTGCGATCACGCCGGGAACGGCAGCACGCATTGCGGCCTCTATCTCTTCGGCAAGTTCGTGGCCGTGTTGGATCGTCCAGTCATCGGGCATAAGAACGTGTACCGAGACGAAGGTGCGCGGCCCGGCAACGCGTGTCCGCAAGGCGTGATAGTCGATGCCGATCTTTTCTTTATAGTCATCGAGAATGCCGACGATCTTCGCAATGTCTTCTTCGGAAGCTGACGCGTCCATCAGGCCTTCGGCTGACTCTTTTACGACGTGATAGCCCGTCCAGAGGATGTTGCCGGCGACCGCCAAAGCGATCAGCGGATCGAGGATCAGCCAGCCAGTAAAGCCGACGAGGATCACCGCGGCGATGACGCCGATCGATGTATAGACGTCCGTCATCAAGTGTTTTCCATCCGCTTCGAGGGTGATCGAACGATGTTCGCGTCCACGCCGAATAAGAAGCTGGCCGACCACCAGGTTAATTACGGAGGCAGCCGCCGAGATCGCAATGCCGATCCCGATGTTCTCGATCGGCCTTGGTGTTACGAGCCGCTCGATCGCGGCCCACGCAATGCTGATCGCGGCCATTCCGATGAGCGAACCTTCAAGTGCGCCGGAGAAATATTCGGCCTTTGTGTGGCCAAAATTGTGGCCATCGTCCGGGGGGCGCGAAGCGACCGTGAGCATCCAGAGTGCAAAGACCGCGGCGACGAGATTGATGATCGATTCGAGCGCGTCTGAGAGCAGGCCGACCGAGCCCGTGTAAACGTATGCACCCGCCTTGAGCGAGATAGTTGCAATGGCCGCCGCGATGGAGAGCCAGAGATAGCGAGTAAGCTTTCTATCGATCATTAAGTTGTCGTATCGCGTCGATCGTCTGCGGATTCTCGAGCGAAGAGAGGTCGCCCGGATCTTCACCCAAATATGCAGAACGGATGACGCGGCGCATTACCTTTGCGTTCCTTGTTTTTGGAAGGGCTGGGACAGCGTAAATGGCGGAAGGTGCGAGCGGCTTGCCCATCTCTTTTGCGACGAGGGCCTTGAGCTCAACCTCTAGCCCGGTCGCTATCGCTCCCGGTTCTGACACGACGCAGAACGCGACCATCGCGGTGCCTTTCAATTCATCCGGGACGCCGATGACCGCGGCTTCGATCACATCATCGTGTGAGACGAGAATGCTTTCGACCTCGGCCGGGCCGACGCGCTTGCCCGCGACCTTCAGCGTGTCGTCACTGCGGCCGAGAATGTACCAGCTGCCGTCTTCGTCCTCCATAGCCCAATCGCCGTGGACCCAAATGCCTTCAAAACGCCGCCAATAGGCGTCGAGGTATCGTTTTTTTTCTTCCCAAAAACCGCGTGCCATCCCAACCCACGGCTGTTTGATCACGAGTTCGCCGACATGCCCGCGTTCAACGGGCTTTCCGGTCTCGTCAAAAATATCAACGTCCATTCCCGGACACGGCGCCGGAAAAGAGCACGGTTTGATCGGCAAGATCGGATTGCCCATCAAGATGCCGCCCGCGATCTCCGTTCCGCCGCTGTAATTGACGATCGGGAGTTTTGAGTTTCCGACCTTTTCGAATAACCACCACCACGGACCGGGATTCCACGGCTCGCCGGTCGATGCGAGTATCCGGAGTGACGAAAGATCGTGTCGTTTGAACGGGGGAAAGCGGCTGCTCCCGTCTGAGTTCCGCTCTTCGGCGGCGGCAAGGCTCCGAACAAGTGTGGGCGAGATGCCAAGTACCTCGACGTTGTGCTTTGCGCAGAATTCCCACATTCGGTCGGGCGTAGGGTGATCGGGAGCTCCGTCGTAAATACAAATGGTCGCGCCATTGATCAAAGCACCATAGATTAGCCACGGCCCCATCATCCATCCGAGGTCTGTGTACCAACAGATACGCGTGCCCTTGCCGACATCCGTCCCGAATGCCATATCCTGCGCCGCCTTGATCGGAAAACTCGCGTGTGTGTGCGCGATGCCTTTCGGCTTGCCCGTCGTGCCGGAAGTGTAAAGGATGATGAGCGGATCTTCGGCGGAGGTCAGTTCGACTTTATTGGGTATCGAGGTCGTCCCGCTTAATTGATAGAAGTCACGAAATCGAGGGTCAAGATCGATGGAATCGTCAAATTCGTCTATCGCATGGCGTCGAACTGCGTAAGCGAGTTGAATAGATGGGGAGAGCCCGACAGCTTCGTTCGCAACACTTAGCGAATCGAAATCCTTGCCGCGTCGAGGGAACTTGTCGCAAGTAACTAGGCCTTTCGCCTCGACCGCATTCATTCGACTCGCTATTGCCTCCACGCCGTAGCCTGAGAAAACTGGAACCGCAATCGCACCAATTCGATTGATTGCCAGCAACATCACGACGGCTTCTTTGATCATAGGCAAATGAATGCCAATAGCATCTCCGGCAGCAAAGCCATCTCGCCTCAAGCCGTTTGCAACGCTGTCGACCTCATACTTTAACTTCTCGTAGCTGATCGTGACGGAAGGAGAATCTTCCTCTTCTCCTTCCCAGATCACCGCAGGCTGATCCTTCATCTCGTCCGTCTGCCAGCGATCGAGACACATTGTGGTGATATTCAATCCTGCCGCCGGAACGCCGCCCTCAGTGCGGACAGCGTCCGCGTTCCGTCCGAACCACTTCGGGAACTCAATGCCGTTCGTGGTATCCAAGAGCTTGTCGTACGGCGGGTCGAATCTTATGTCGAGAAATTTGAGCACTTCTTCTGTAAACTTTTCGACATCGCGGATGGAAAATTGATAAAGCTCGTCCCAGGTCGAGACGCCGACCTCGCGCATAAAACGTGTTATCTGAGCCCTCTCGGCCACCTCGG
>JADYZI010000480.1 GCA_020853255.1 Acidobacteriota bacterium | reverse complement strand
GTCCGGTTTCGGCGTCTATTAGTGCTACTAAAACCGCATCCGCGCTCTGTATGACCTCAAATGAATCGACAACACGGCTATTATTCTCACTTAGCGAAATTATCGCGCTAAGCGAGATATATCCGTTTAGCAAGACCAGGATACAAGCAATAGAGAATGCGGCAATTATTCGAACCCTCATGGCGGAAGGCATGGGATGATTGTGTCAAAAACCGCAATGTCCGGCAAACTTTAGTCTGCCGATCTTCTTGTATTGGAACAATGCCGTATTGGATGTTAAGCCCTTGCTCACACGCGGGCTTCTGTATAGGAATTCGTGCTTCTTTGCACGTCTCTTGTTACTGCCTCAAATACCATTCTTTTCGGATCAACCCATCGGTGATCTCATATATCACGGTCCCGAAAAACTCGACCGGTTTGCCGTCGGAAGTGCCGCTGATCTTTTCTTTGTCGATGACGAACTTGCCGTCAACGATGCGGTTTACGATCTCGACCTTCAGCTTGAAGTTGGGATCGAGCACTTTAGCAAACTTTTTTCGGATCTCATCGTGTCCTTTGAGAATAACTTCGCCGCTGGGCAGCGCATACGCGATCGAATCGGGGGCATATGCCTTCAAAATACCGTCCATATTGCGGGAATTGTACGCATCGATCAACGATTGAGCCGTTTGTTCCGGCGACCTTACCGCCGTTTGGGCCAAAGTCGATCCGGCAACCCCAAACAGACAAAAGACCATCGCAACAATGACAGCGGCTAATTTCAATTTCATCAAATGTCTCCTAAATTTTATTTTCAGTTACCCAGGATCTTAAAACTCTTGCCATCTCGGCGAACACATCTTCCTGCGAGGTTCGCATTTTTTTCAATATTTTGTAACTGTGATTTGCGGTGTCGATCTTATGCAGCGTCGCATGCTTTCCGAGTTTCGCAACCACCGGTTCGAGCAGGTCGAGAACGGCTAGCTCGTCCCGGGTTCCGCTTAGGAAAAGCATCGGAATATCGATCTGTTCGAGATGCTCCGCACGCTTTGTATCGGGCCTTCCGGCGAGATGCAGCGGGAACGAAAAGAACACTAAACCTTCTACATCATCAAGCGGTTCTTGAGACTGAGCAGTCGATGTCATCCGCCCGCCAAACGAATGTCCGCCCGCGAGCAGCACAAGATCCGGCGCCGCTTCCCTCACCGCCCGGCAAGCGCTCCTGACCGTCTCAACACAAACATCCGCCGAATCCCGCCCTCGCCCATTCTCCGAATATGGAAAATTATACCGAAACGTCGCAATGGCTTGGTCAGCGAGTGCATCGGCAATAGCCTGCATCGTCACATGCCCCATATTTGTTGACGCACCGTGCCCCAACACAAGCAAATGCGTCGCCTCATCCGGCCGCATTAGTATCGCCGAAACCTCGCCCTTCTCAGGCGTTGACCAAAATCTTAGGTGCTGCATCCTCAATCAGTAATCCCAGCGTTTCAATAGATTTAAGATCTTCCCGTCCAGATGAGCTTTACGACCGCTCGGAAGAACCAATTTAACCGGGGCTCGAATATCAACACGCCTTTGTTTTTATAGATTCTAAGAAATACCAAGACCTAGTTCACGGCTTTGAAACGACGGGACAGGCTGGTTATGAGAGCCGCAGATTGTTGCGTATCCCATTTTAGACAGTCTAGTCGTTTTCCAAATCGATAGTGAGTCATGAACCTAGTCAGGGGAACTTTAAATTCTTCTTCAGCCCTTGCCAGACCTCGCTATATTCGTGCTGCAGACTCGCCGTTTCCATTGCGAATTTTGTTGGGCGAATAATGTATCGCGATTCGAACATGAATGCCATTGTGCCCGAAAGTTTTTGCGGCTGCAGATCGGCGTTCGACGCTTTTTCGAATGCGTCGAGGTCCGGGCCGTGGGCCGACATTTGGTTGTGTAGCGAGCCGCCGCCGGGGACAAAGCCTTCTTCTTTGGCGTCATACGCACCGTAGATGAGGCCCATATATTCGCTCATCGTGTTGCGGTGATACCACGGCGGGCGGAAGGTGTCTTCGCCGACAAGCCAGCGGTCGGGGAAGATGACAAAGTCGCAATTTGCCACGCCGGGTTCGCCGGAAGGTGATGTTAGAACAGTGAAGATCGACGGGTCGGGATGATCGAACGAGATCGAACCGATCGTGTTGAATCTTTGGAGATCATATTTATATGGAGCGTAATTTCCATGCCAGGCAACGACATCGAGCGGCGAATGGCCGCTTGTGCACGACCACAGATTTCCGCCGAATTTCGCAACGATCTCACACTCGCCGTCCTTGTCTTCGAACCAGGCGACCGGCGTTTCAAAATCGCGCGGGTTGGCAAGGCCATTAGCACCTATCGGCCCAAGATCGGGCAGACGGAAATGCTGGCCGTAGTTTTCGCAAATATAACCGCGGGCCGCGGGGTTGGCATCCGCCGTGTCAGTAGCGGCCGTGTCAGTAGCCCGCACGTTAGTAATGGCTCCAGCAGGCCGTGATGAGCCCTCCCTCACGTGTGGGCTACTGACACCGACCTCAACGCGAAATCTCAATCCGCGCGGCAAACAGCAGACCTCTCCAGGCGAAACTTCGATCACACCGAGTTCGGTGAAAATTGTAAGCCCGCCCATTTCCGGCACGATCAGCATTTCGCCATCGGCATTGTAAAAATAGCGATCTTCCATATCCGCGTTACACGCATAGATATGCACCGCTATCCCGGCCTGCGCAAAGCTGTCGCCATTGCCGGCAATGGTCGTTATGCCGTCGATAAAGTCGGTAGGTTCAGACGGTATCGGCAGCGGGTCCCAACGAAGCTGATTCGGAGTTGTGATCACCTCATCAAATGGAGATGATCTGAATAATGCCCTTACTGTCGTGCGGGCTTCTGCACTGGTACGGGCGTCTTCCTTCGAGTGAACTTCCGCATGCGGAACAAAGGGCTTATGCAGAACGCTTGGCCTTATTCGATAAGTCCACGTCCGCTTGTTCCACGCCCGCGGCACTGTGAACGCCGTCCCCGAAAACTGCTCGGCATATAGCCCAAGCGGCGCCCGCTGGGGCGAATTCCGTCCAACCGGCAAAGCACCCTCGACCGCCTCGGTCGCAAACTCATTCCCAAAACCTGTTTGATATCTAAGATCCATATAGGTATTTTGCTCGCGAAATACACGAAAGTCACGAAAGAGATTTACGGCCGACTGAAAACCGCACCGTGCGGAATGCCTCGTCCGTCATTGCCGTGCGGCCAAATTTCGCGGTCAAAATTTATCCCGGGCTGGGTCGAGCCCTTTTCCTTAAATGTTTCGTCGAGGCTAAGCTTGCCCGTTCTAGGGTCGATATTGGCTAACAGCAAACGGCTTTCCAAAGTCCCTCCCCCGCCGCTCATGACGATTCGTTTTCGGCTTGGTTCGAGGGCGATCCAGTGCGGCTTATCGGTTTTTTCAAACGTCAAACGGCTTACCTCTTTCGGTTTCGACGGATTCGAAACATCGAGGCTGATAAGGGCATTCGATGCCGGAACTGTTGCGACCCAAAAGTTCCCGGCAACCACGGGCAACGCGCAATTATCGCCGCCAAACGAATAGACAAAATCTGCGGTCGGATCGTTCGTCGTCAGCCCCGAAAGTTTATACAGCCCGCATGAGAAGGTTGAAGCAAGCACCGTTTTTCCATCGGCGAGAACACGCGGTTCCGCCGGATCAACGCCGAATTCACCTTTTAGATAGATCGATTTAATCAGCTTGAGATCGGAGTATCTCCACACCTGCACAACGTGGCTTGGCTCCGTCGCATCCATATCGGCGCTCGTGACAACGATGCGGTCAAGAGCGGGAACGACGGCAAGACTATACGGACGGATAAATTTTTCGACTGTTGGATCGGCGGCGTCAGAAATTCTTAAAACGCGGCCTTTGGGGTCGAGTTCGGCAAGCGCACCGGGTGCTTTATTGTCATGCCCGCGCATTTGAAATGTTGTCAGGACATTTCCGTTTGGCCAACGGACAAAACTATGCGGATGCATGTATTCGCCAGCCGCGCCAAAAGAATCGAGAAGCCGTGGACTCAAAGGGTTTGAAAGGTCAAATCTAAAGGTTTGTCCGGCACCGAACCCGTTCGCGAAGAGAATTTCGCCTTTCGGCATCTCATGCTCGGTGTGGTGAGGAACAGTACCTGTAACACCAACCGGCACAGTTTTGACGATCTCGCCGTAATGCTTCGAACTCGGCCGCACATCGACGACCGCCAGAAAATCCGTCTGCTTCCTATCAGCATCACCGACCCAGACAAAAAGATACGAGCTTGAACCTGATAGGTTCTTCGTCTGACCATTTGTCTGTGATCCAAATAACGCCGCGAGACAAAGACCAGTCACAAGCGACAACAGCAGCTTATTTTTCATGCCTTATCTCCCAAGCCCGCTGTGGCGGGTTACGGGCAACGCACCTTCTTCCGCCTCAGTGGCAAATTCGTTCCCAAAACCTATTGATATCTATGATCCATAGCAGGAATTTTGCCACGAATGACACTAACAGCACGAATCAAGAATCGCATTCGCGATAGTCGTTTCATTTACGGCCATGTGTTCAAGCGCTGGATGATCGCGCGGGTGCTTGAGCGACGCCCTGTTGACCTGGTTTGAGATTTCCTCCAGGTTTCTACATAATCGATCCGTTCATACTGAGTATTTGCACACGCTTCGCAACAGATGACCGAGCTCGAAAATTTCTGCCGTGACAACCCGCAAATGGCCAAACGACTTGCCGCCGAGCTTGTCCGATTGGCCGATGTGCGCTCCGATGCGTTTGCTGACGACCTCGAGCTATCCCTTGTGTTTCCGATCTACAACGAAGAAGAGAATATCCCTGAACTTTATCGACGAGTGACCGAAGTTATCGGCCAAAGCAATGTGCGATCGGCCGAGATCATTTTTGTGAACGACGGGAGCCGTGATAAGAGCGAAG
>JADYZI010000479.1 GCA_020853255.1 Acidobacteriota bacterium | reverse complement strand
TTCTTAACATCCCCCCTTGGACTCTTAACTATTATTGCACGTCGTGCGGCCAAATCCAATACTTTCAACGTAAAAGCCGGATCACGATGCATTGTCAACGTATTCGGAATGATCTCCATGATCCCCGCACCGGGCGAAAGATACTCCGGGTCCCATTTAGCCCCCTTTGAAAAACTGGTCAACAATACCATTCCTATAGGTATCGGCCGAATGGCCGCCTTGCCGCCAAGTTCCTCCGGCCTTACCTCTCGTTCGCGGGTCGCACCAAAGTATCTGAGCGACAGGTGCCGCGGGAACGGGACGACACGGCCGTCGGGCTGAAGCACGGCGTATTCGTCAGAATAATATTCCGCGCCGTTACGCACCAACTCAGCTGTAAGAGTTGATTTGCCGGCAAAGCTCGTTCCCGGAAGAACGATCGCCTTGTCGTTCCATCCTACCACACCGGCATGAACGAACACCGCTCCTTGGGCATATTCCGCCACTTCCAAACGGAGCAGACTGTTCAGATATTTGAAAAAGATCCACGCCGAAGCATTTTCCGATGTGGTCCTTAAGCCATCCTTATACAGCCGCCAGACACCGTCTTCGTGCGTAATTCCGAATGTATGCCTGACTTCCGTTCCAGGTTCTTCAAAGATCTGCACCCGATCGCCAAACGCCTTTCTCACCAGCTCTCGCGCCCGCCCGAGCATTTCCGTGTTGTCAGCAGCAAGGCCGATCCGAACTCCATGCGACAAAAACGACAAGCCGAAGTCAAATTCACGAGGCGGACTAATTCGTTCACTTGACATCAAACAGGGTCCCGACTGGCTCTAGCAAGCTGTAAATATATTGCAAATCTATCATTTCCGAAGTTTTCCGTCAATCTTTTTTTCGGAACGCAAGAAAAACAATTATCGCGGGTGCGATCGCATACATGAAAAGTGATAAATCAACCGCATTTCCAGAGATCATCAAAGTCCCGATGAAAGCGGCAGAAACAAGCACGGCCGATCCGCAATAGAGCAGGCTGGCCGATGCGTGTCCCCATCCCGCGATGACCAGCCGCTGATATAAGTGTGTACGATGAGCCAGCCACACCTTTTCCTTCTTTAGAAGGCGTCTCGCAAGTGTGAATGCGGTGTCAAACAGGAACAACCATACAAAACTTATCGCCGCCGTAAAAAGCCACGGTCGCTTTTCCAGACCATCGGGTTGAGCTAGAAATGGGAACGCGGCCAGCGTATATCCTAGAAATGCGCTGCCCACGTCGCCCATGAAAACGCGGGCCGGACTCCAGTTGTGCACCAGAAATCCAAGGCTTGAGAAGGCGATGACTCCGCCGAAAATATAAATTGCCGGATCGCCTGCCCAAATGCCGATCATGGCCCATCCGACGCCCGCCACGGTTGCTTGGGCACCGGCGATGCCGTCAATGCCGTCCATGAAGTTGTAGGCGTTGATCATCCAGACGATCCAAAGGAACGAAACCACGTAAGAAAAAGCAGTACCAATTGAAACCGTGCCGTACGCCGGAATGCCGAATCCGCGGATCGGTTCGACCGATGCCAGCAAGATCGCCGCGGCGGCACCATGAGCAGTGAGGCGGACCCAGGCTGGAAGATCACGGGCGTCATCGAGCCAACTGACGATCGAGACCACGAGGGCGCCGGCTATGAACGCCCAACTGATCTTCCCAAAACCGAATAAGGCCGCTGCCGTGTAAAGGAAGAGGCATACTATGACAATTACAATACCGCTTCCGCGTAAGGTCGGGGTCGTATGCGAGCTGCGTTCGTTCGGCACGTCGAATGTTGCCACCCGGCGCCCGTAACGACGAAAAAGCGCAATTCCTAATGCCGTTGCGATCAATGCTGTTCCGAAAAAAACGGACTCCATTTCTATACCTTGTTTACGGCCTCACAGAATTCGGAAATAACCGGCGTTGCGAAAGAGTTTGGTTTGGCGATCGTTGAAAACGCCGAACGGAGATCTGCTGATGATTCCGCAAGGATGACCGGAATATCAAGCCCCGCCGCTCTAATCCGCATATGTGCCAGCATTTCAGGCCTGACAACCACAATTTTTGCCGCGTGCTTGTACAACCAACGGTCAAGGATGGCGGAAGCGTACCGGAACGGAGCCGCAAGACCACCGCCAGAATTCGCGGTGGTGATAATAAGTGCATAGCTCCCACCTCGCCTTAGGGAAGCATAAACCGCCGCAAACGATCGAAGCCGATAGTTTGCAATGATAAGGACGCGATCACCAGCTTCGAAACTGCGGAGCATTGTCCGAAGCATCACGGCGAAACAACATTTTATCGTCCTTATCTCGAATTTTTCAGCCAGGGCCTGTTCGATCGGCCGCAAATGCACGTCGGTGGAACATTCGTCCGAATGCGGATGCGAGACGATCCAAAGCCGCTCGCGCTCATTGGCCTGTTCGAATGTTTGCATAGGATCAATTCAGCGATCAGGAAAAAGATCCACGACCGCGCTGTCGGCAAATTTATTCGTCCTTAAGGGTCTGGTGTTGTGTGGGCAAACGCCGTGCGTCTCGCAACTTGCGTATTCCAACAATATATCAAATTCAACCATTCTGCTATATTGTCCATATGTGCGGGATCGCAGGGATCATCGGGCTTCGTGATGCGCAGTCGGCGCATGGAAAGATCGACTCTATGCTGCGCCAACTGGCCCATCGAGGGCCGGATGCCGAAGGCTGTCTTGTAAACGACGGCGTTGCGCTCGGCCATCGAAGATTGTCGATCATTGACCTTTCCGAATCGGCGAATCAGCCGATGTCCGACCCATCGGGCCGGTACACCATTATCTACAACGGTGAGATATACAACTACCGCGAGATAAAGGGCAAGCTCAAAGACTATTCCTTTTTAACTGAGTCAGATACAGAGGTTATTCTCGCGTCGTACATTAAGTATGGGCCGGCTTGTCTTTCGGATCTGAACGGCATGTTCGCCCTCGCAATTTGGGACGCGAACGAACGGACACTTTTTGTTGCTCGCGACCGCCTCGGCGTTAAGCCGTTCTACTATTCGATCGCCGGCGACGGGCTAATGATCTTCGCGTCTGAGATCCGTGCGATCCTTGATTCAGGCCTGGTTGAGCGAAATGTCGATAGTCGCGGGTTGTACGATTATGTGATGTATCACTCGGTGTACTCACCGCGCACTATTGTGGAGGGTATCCAGCAGCTTCCGGCGGGAACGTTTGGTGTCTTTTCGCGGTCGAGGCTCAGCATCACGCCATATTGGCGAATAGAGGACGATCAGGCTGGTACTGTCGCCGATGATGAAAAACTGGTCAGGCGGAACATCAAGGACCTCCTTCTTTCATCGGTCGAGATGCGCATGATCAGCGATGTCCGCCTCGGCGCATTCCTGTCGGGCGGAATTGACTCAAGCACCGTTGTTGGACTGATGTCGGAGGTCTCATCGCAACCGGTTGACACATTTTCGGTTGCGTTTGATGAAAAAGAATTTGATGAATCCACCTATTCCGGCCTGATCGCCAAACGCTTTAACACAAGGCATACGTCCGTCAAATTGACCGTCGAGGACCTTCTCGATCAACTTCCCGAAGCGTTGTCGCGGATGGATTCGCCAAGCGGCGACGGGCTCAACACATACGTTGTCTCAAAAGCGACCCGCGATGCCGGGATCAAGGTGGCCCTTTCCGGTTTGGGCGGTGACGAACTATTTGCGGGATATCCAACGTTCCTTCTCTGGAAAAAGGTCCGTTCGCGGATGCGGCACGTGCCCGGGTTTATGCGCCAGGCGCTGGGTTCGATCGTCGCACGGTCGAACCGGTCAAGGAACCAGCGTCTGGGCGCGCTTTTAAGTGCGCCCGATCACGATCTGGCCACGGTCTATCCGCTGTTTCGACAAGTGCTGTCAAAGCGGGCGGTCAGCGACCTGTGCGGCGGAAATGGGCATAAGGCCGATATCGAGACATTTCTTGCGGCGAGGTCGCCATCGATCTCAGGGTTTCCACTTTTGAGCCAATTCTCCATTGGAGAACTTTTGGGCTACACCCAGAACGTGCTGCTTAAAGATGTCGATCAGTTCAGTATGGCTTCGGCGCTCGAGGTGCGCGAACCCTTCTTTGATTTCCGGCTTGTTGAATATGTTTTGCGTATTCCGGACAGCATAAAGTTTCCGAAATATCCGAAAAGCCTCCTTGTCGAATCGGTTGCCCCGATGCTGCCGGACGAGATCGTTCATCGAAAGAAAATGGGGTTCGTATTGCCGTGGGGCAAATGGCTTCGAGGTGAATTAAGCGAGTTCTGCGAGGTAAGAATAAGCGCCCTTGCCGAGCGCGGGATACTTGAGGGCGATCAATTGAATGCGCTTTGGCGGTCGTTCACTTCCCGTTCGGGCGGGGTCTTATGGTCGCATGTATGGCACCTGGCCGTTCTCGAGGACTGGCTCGAACAAAACGGATTCTGATCCTAAATGAAGATATTTTTTCCGGTCGAGATCCTTTACCCTTCTCAGGCAGGCGGTGCGGCGAATAGCGTTTACTGGCTGGCGAAAACTATTTCAAATGCGGGATTCGAGACGCGGATCGTCGCTACCAACAAGGGCATCACCGACCAGGTTGACCTCGATCGCTGGCTGCGGACCGACGCCGGCGAGGTTATCTTTATCAGGACGTGGTCTGTTCACGTTCCATTTTCGCAAGTTTTAACCTCGCTAAGGCAGTTTCGCCAGGCCGACGTTGTACATCTTTCGTCCGTTTTCTATCCGGCGGCGTTCATCACCGGCCTTGCCGCAAAATTGCTGCGGAAAAAGATAGCCTGGTCGCCGCGTGGTGAACTGGCGGATGTGGCGCTGAACCACTCAGCCGCAAGAAAGCGGCCGATCCTGTGGAGCGTGAGGAAACTGATCGGAAGCTACGCTGTCTTTCATTCGACGTCGGACGAGGAGACAGAAGCGATCAGAAAAGTGTTCGGCCCGACGGCCACGATCCGCAAGATCCCAAATT
>JADYZI010000478.1 GCA_020853255.1 Acidobacteriota bacterium | reverse complement strand
CGGCAAGCCTTCGCTCAATTCGCGGAAGGTTCTTAAGGTTGGGCATATTCGGCAACTCGATCCCATCTATCGATTCGCTCCATTGCGGCGGGCCGGAAGCTAGGCTCGACATGCCCGGCCGCTTGCCCATAGTGACGATGACCTCCCGCTCGGCGCCATTGCGCAAAACCGTCAACCTTGCCTGATGGTCAGGAGCGATCTCACTAACAAGACGTGTCAGTTTTCGCGCGCTGGTGACCTCTTCGCCGTTAAGTTTCAAGATAACATCGCTCTTCTGCAGCCCCGCAGCCTGGGCCGGCGAACCATCTACTACGCTCTCTACCCCGACGCCTTTTACCTCTCGAAGCCCAAATTTGTTGAAATTGTCTTTCGAAACGTCTTCGGCCTGAACACCAAGATAACCTCCTGCACCGTCAAGGCTAAAAGAAAAGAGCCGAGAGGTTAACTCCTTTTCCTGCTTCGGTTCCGGCGTCTGGGAATGGCCGACGCTTGCCCCGATCAACACAAATAGAATCAATGCGAACGATTTACGGATCATATTACCTCCAAATGAATTTAAAATCGTTTTCCACACCAAGATGCCTTGTTGTGGTCCTCTTAAAAAAATTATGTTGCTTTACAGGCCGCAAAAGGTTGTCCCTTCAACAAGGTATTTCTTTCCGCATTCTCGCGTGCGTTGGTCTGAGGCACGAGACGAGTGGGACGAAATGCACAATACAAGATGCGAACATTCTCAAAGGAAGCATCCTTTTACGGCCAAACATTCGAGATTACCGCAGTTTCGCCAACCGCTCTGCAGCGGCCTCAAGCGTTTCGTCTTTCTTGCAGAAGCAGAACCTCACCATTTGCGAACCCATTGCGGGATCATGGTAGAAGGACGAGCCGGGCACAACGGCAACGCCGATCTCGCGGATGAGGTGTTTTGTAAATTCTATATCATTCGGAAAGTCAAAGTTCGATATATCGGCCATGACGTAATAGGCGCCTTGCGGAATGTCACATCTGAACCCCGCATCTAGCAGGACAGGCACGATGAAGTCGCGTTTGCGCTGATATTCCTTTTGCAGATCTTCGTAATAGCTTGGCGGCAGGCTCAGAGCATATGCTCCGGCGTGTTGCAGCGGGTTTGCGGCCCCGACGGTGAGAAAATCGTGTACTTTGCGGATGGCTCCAGTTATATCTGCCGGGGCAATACAGTAGCCGACTCGCCATCCGGTGACCGCATAGGTCTTTGACAGCGAGTTAACGACAACGGTCCTCTCGCGCATGCCTTCGATAGTTGCCATCGAGATGTGTTCGAGCGGGTCGCCGTCTTCTTCGATATTGTAGGTTATGTGCTCGTAAATTTCGTCCGTAAAGCAAAGCGCGTCATGCTGTTTGCACAGGTCTGCAATGAACTCCATTTCCTCGCGAGTATAAACCTTGCCTGTCGGATTGTTCGGGTTGCAGATGATGATCGCCTTTGTCCGATCGTTAAAGGCCGCACCCAACTCATCGCGATCGAAAACAAAGCCATTGTCCGTGCGATAAAGCGGCACGTGCCGCGGAATCGCGTCAGAAAGTATAGTGTCGGGAGCATAGTTTTCGTAGAAGGGCTCAAAAACAACGACTTCTTCGCCGGGGTCGACCGTTGCCATCATCGCGGCGATCATTCCTTCGGTGGAACCGCATGTCACGGTGATCTCAGTCTCGGGATCAATGTCAAGACCGAGAAACCACATCGTTTTTTTCGCGATCGCATCGCGGAATTCCTTTACGCCCCATGTCACGGCATACTGGTTGTGATCGGTTGCGATCGCTTCCTGGGCTTTGCGTTTGATGTCCTCGGGCGCAGCCCAGTCCGGAAAGCCCTGGCCAAGATTGACTGCTTTGTATTTGGCCGCCTCGCGGCTCATTTCGCGGATGACCGATTCCGTAAAGGACGCTGCTTTTTTTGAGATCCGACTCTTCGATCTTTTCGTCTGGTTCATTTTAGTACCACAAGAAACTGATAATCAATCTTTTACCACATTTGCCGCAAAATGGTCAGCGATGGCAGCCTCGGTCTGACGGCCGTTTGCCCTGAACAATTTCCGTCGAGCAACTCCGGCGTAGAATGCTGCAAAGGCCGCCAGTCCGCTATATTTGTTCGGGGCCGTGTATACGGATTGACGAAATTGATGCATGACATTCACCGCTGAACTTCGCTTGAGAAACATACTCTCGATCTGTTTGCGAAACGGCTGTGAGGTCAGCGGAATGTGTTCGTAATTTGGCTGACAAAATACGCGTGCACGAGGCTCGATGAGAAGCTGCCAGCCGATCTTTTTGAGCCGTGTGGTGAATTCAGCATCGCCGTATTGAGCAGAAATTCTTGGGTTCATCATACCGGCGGTTTCGAATACGCTTACCGGGTAAAGTATGCAGTTACCCACAATAACGTCGGTTCCCCAAGGGGTTTGCGGCACGGTCCAGACGGTTTGCTCCTGCCAGTGCTGCCAGCCGCCTTTCCAGGTACTCCAGACGGGTGCGACCTGAAAAACGCGGTGCGGCTGATCCCAAAGCAGTAGCAGGCCGCCCACGACTGCCCGTTCGTGCCTCCGTGCACAGGCGATCAGCCGTTGGATGCAGTTCTCATCAAAGATCGAATCGTCGTTGATGCAAAGAATATAATCCGGCTTAAATTTCAAAGCGGCAATGACACCCAGATTCGTGCCGGCCGTGTACCAGAGTTTGCCGGTGCCCGGTACTATTCTAACCTCGGGAAAATCTTGCTCTATCGACTCGCGCGTACCATCGGTACAGCCGTCATCGACGATGAAGATGAGAACTTCAAGGCCGCCGCGATCTATGCGCGAAAGGCTTCGCAGACACTGAAGAGTCAACTCGCGGCGGTTGTGGACTGGTGAGACAATCGCCAGCCGGATCGGTTTTACTTCATTTGGTCCAGACATCTTTCGACCGATCCTGCTACCTTGAGCGTTGGCTCCCAGCCGAGCACTTCTTTCGCCTTGCTGACATCCGGAATACGGATGCGGACGTCGTCAGGGAATGATTTTTCAGTCTTGAATGAAAGCCCGTTTCCGTTCCTGCTGATCAGGCCTTTTTCGCTGGCCTGTTCGTAGATGATCGAAGCGAGCTTCTTCATCGTGATCGGCTCAGGATTTCCAAGATTGAACGTCTGATTCGCCCCCCGATCGTCGAACGAGAATTCCGCGATACCGCGAGCAACATCTCCTATCCAGGTAAAGCATCGGACCTGCTCACCATCTCCGATGATGGGGATCTCGCTTCGTTGTTCTTTGACAATGTTCTTGATGTAATCCGCGAACACGTGGCTCAGGCCCAGATCATTTTCACCAACCTCGTGCGGGGTTATGATATTGAATGGCCGCCAGATCGTGTAGCCGATGTCGTACTGCCGGTGAAACGCTCGCGTGATACGCTCGCCAACCAGCTTGCTCAGGCCGTAGTCGGTCGATGGGATCAGCGATTCGTCCACATCCTCTTCCTTGCTCGGGTGCTTCACACATCGTTCGTACACCATTGAAGAACTGATATAAACCATCTTCTTGATGCCGTTTCGGAGCATCGCGTGCATTATGTTCTGGTGAAGGTTGATGTCTTTCGACAGAATGTCCGCCGGATATTTGTTAAATCCACCGACGCCGTAGATCAGAGCCGCTGCCTGAATGACAGCGTCCACATCGCGCACGACCGTGTCCACAAAATCCGCGTCGGTCAGATCGCCGCAGATAAACTGGTAGTCACGCTCACGCTCAATCTTGCCATATCGAGCAAAATTATCGACCCCAACTATTTCGTGGCTCTCACCCATCAGGCGAGGGATCACTTCCTGCATCAACGAACCTTCTGAACCAGTTACAAGTATTCTCACTTTCTCATTCCCTCAAAAACCGTTGTTTTATACTTTTTGTTATCGTCCACGATGGCCTGGAACAACTCGATCGGCATTCCTACTTCCTTCGCAAATGCCGAGATGGCGGCCGTATCTTTTGGCAGGCACATGCCGCCAAAGCCGCGCAGGTTATCGTTGCAATCTAGATACTTATTGTAAATGTGATCTCGCTGCACCATCGCATTCTTGATCTTGGAATAATCGGCCCCGGTCGCATGACAGATCTCGTAGAACCCGTTCGCGAATGTGATGAGCATCGCGTTATAGAGGTTGTTGAAATACTTTGATATCTCGGCCTCGGTCGGCGAGAGTTTGATGAATTGTTTTGGGTAGTAGCCGTGTGATGCCTTTACAGTCTCAAATACTTCGTCCGAATCTGTACCGATCACGCAAACGTCGTGGTTGTCCGTGAAATCGATGATCGCCGCGCGTTCGCGAAGAAACTCAGGCACATGACAGATCTTCTCTGTTCTGAACCGGCCCTGCAGCGATGCCGTCGTACCCGGCGTAACCGTTGATTTGATCGCAATGATGCCGCCGAAGCCCCGCACATCCAATAATTCCGCGGCGACCTTCTCGATCACCGATGTGTCACAATGCCCGTCATCACCTTGCGGCGTCGGCAGGCAAAGATAGATCACTTCGCTATGGAGAACATCGTCAAGGCGGGTATTGTCCTTGATATCATGCCCCGTTACCTGATGCCCGAGTTTCTCAAATCCGTACTTGATCGCCGAACCGACAATACCCAAACCAACAATCCCGATCTTCATATTCTTCAGGGTCAAATGCCGCAGACGACGAAAAGCGTTGCCAACGACATGGATAATTTCGGAAGGATAAACAGGAAAGTGATCCCGACCGGCCGAAATAGTAACTCTAGAGTTTCGGCCCGTCTTTATCAAGCGCGGCAAGTTCAGTCAGCGAGGCCGAGTTTGGCTGTCGGTAAACCGCCGTTCTCAGAAAGTGTGAGCTCAGGCGGCGGTGTTTTGTCGACCGCGATCGTAGCTTCCGGAAGGATCGCATTGAAAAGCCGTCTCATCTCTCGACGATCATTTGTCTCAACCGCTTGGCGAAATCGCATCAGCATGCTCGTCACTTCTTCCTTCGGATATGTCGCTATCTTTCCGATGAAGATCTTTGGGTGATGAGTTTTTAAGAGGTTCTCGCCCGTTATCTCAAGTTCCTCAAACAGCTTTTCACCTTTTCTAACACCCGTAAAGACTATATCGATATCCTCGTACGGCGTCAGGCCTGAGAGACGGATCATGTCCTCGGCCAGATCGAGAATCTTCACCGGATCGCCCATGTCGAGTATAAAGATCTCGCCGCCTTTACCGAGCGCCGCGGCCTGCAGGACAAGCTGGGACGCCTCGGGAATCGTCATAAAGTACCGCGTCATTTCGCGGTCCGTGACCGTGACCGCCTCGCCTTTTTCGATCTGCTCTTTGAATATCGGAACGACTGAGCCGGCGGAACCGAGAACGTTCCCAAAACGCACGGCCATATAGTTAGTTTCGTAGGCGTGATTTAACTCCTGAACGACGATCTCGGCTATGCGCTTTGACGCCCCCATGATCGACGTGGGATTTACGGCCTTGTCGGTCGAGATCAGGACAAAGGCCCCGGTGCTGAACTCGCCCGCCAGATCCCCGAGTGCGCGTGTGGCGAAAATATTGTTCTTTACTGCCTCACAAACGTTCGATTCCATTAGCGGCACATGCTTATGAGCGGCTGCATGATAGATGACATCAGGACGGTATCGTCGAAATATCTCGCGCATTCGCGGCTCATCGCCAACATCGGCGATCAGGGAAACATACTCAACATCGTTGTCGAGCGACGCAAGTTCTCTTGAAACATTGAAAAGCAAGTACTCGGCCCTTTCGACCAGGAGGACCGTCCTCGGTGCATAACCGATTATCTGCCTCACCAGTTCCGACCCAATCGAGCCGCCCGCCCCGGTGACCATAACAGTCTTTCCGGAGAGGAAATCTCGTACATTGTCGTCATCGAGTTCGACCGGATCCCGACCCAACAGGTCGTCGATCTGCACATCGCGCACTCGGCTTACGGCAAGACGGCCGTGAGCGAGCTCATTCAGGCTTGGAACGATCTGGGCCTTTACGGGAATTGAGCTGCAAAGCCCCAGTATCCTCCGGATATCCTTGCCCTGAGCATGATCGATCGCGATAACGACTTGTTCGATACTCAACTCGTCAACCAGCCGCGGCAGGTCCGGGGTTGCCCCAAGTACTTTGATCCCGCTGACGCTGGCGCCTTGTTTCAGCGTATCGTCGTCGACAAATCCGCGGATCTCCAACTCGGCATCACCGCGGCCTCGAAGGTCCTTGACCAGGGTTGCGCCCATTCGTCCGGCACCGACCAGCAACGCGGGCTTTCGTTTAGGCGGGCGGATTCGGGCAAAGGGATTTCGCTTGTCGCCAACCTCGTAGAAGAACCGTCGCAAAACACGAATTCCGACCAAACCGCCAAAGCCAAGGACAGTGTCGATCAGGATCACCGAGATCGGCAATTGCCAGAGCGAGAGATTTGTCAGAGACAGCGAGAAGCGAAGGACCAGCAGTATCCCACCTGAAATGAACGCCGCCGTGATAAATGCACGTAGGTCGCTGATGCTGATGTAACGCCAAAGGATCGAGTATGAGCCGACCAGAAAGAGGGCCGAAAACTGTATGAGAATAACGAGCGGAACCTGTACTATCGCAATATCGGCGTAAAAGGCCGTGACCTGAATGTTAATGGCCGGCAGATAGGCAAGGAAGAACGCTCCCGACAGGATCGCAAGATCAAGCAGGAACTGCACAGGACGCTTAAGGTACCACAGCCGGTCCGAAAGGGTCGTTGTGTGAGGTTGACGATAGGGCATTTGCTGGAAGAACTCCCGTTATCTGTGAGTCGCTCTCGCTATTACAGCAAAGTCGAAGCAAAAGTAAAAGCCTTTTCTCGCTATCTCGGACCTGGAAATGAGG
>JADYZI010000477.1 GCA_020853255.1 Acidobacteriota bacterium | reverse complement strand
CAAAACCCGATCCGGCAAAGGCTGTACGAGACGCCTTCGAACGGCTGCTCGAAGGCATCCGGCAGGCCGATGCCGCGAAGGTAATGAGCGTTTACGACAACAGCCCGCGGACGCTCTTTTTCAACAATAATGGAACCGTCACGCTCGGCTGGGACACCATGAAGGCGAATCGTGAATCCAGTTATGCAAAGACAAAAGACGTAGCGCTTGAGGTCAAAGGTGTCCGAGTTGAAATGCTCGGACCGGCGGCCGCGTATGTCACGTGTACCTGGACACAATCACAGGTCTATGACGGCAAACTCGAGAACGCGGCAGGCCGCATGACACTTATCTTCAAGCGGAGCGGAAAAGATTGGAAGGTTGTACACCTCCACACATCTCCCTCCGCCCCCGCCGCCGACCGGCCGGTGCTCGATTCAGAAAAGACACCGCCAGGGAACTAATAATTTGCAGTAATAATGTGGTCCCAAAAATGAAAAAGGCCGCCACGTGGGCAGCCTTTTTCTTCAATTTTTACACGTGCCTAAGCCGGAACCTTACTGCCGGGATAGCTCGCGCCTAGCCTTACATCCTCTCCGTCAGCCAGCGATGATACAAGCTCGAAATGGAAGTAATCAAATTTATCCGCAACCGGCTGCTGTACACGTTTATCGTACATATCACGTGAACGGTCGATCGCCTCACGAAGCCGGTCGTAAAGATCGCCCCGTTCGCGGCCTTCGGCCACTTTCTGTTCGTTGTACAGTTTGATCTCGGATACAAGCAGCCGAGCAAATCGCCGGGCGTCGTTATGCAACCGGCGTTCGTCCTCCGGCACCTCGATCGGCAATTCGACATTGCGGTCGCGGTATTTTGTCCGTGCGGCCGGCGCCGATACCACTTCCACAGGCGATTCGACAACTGCTGGCGTGACGAAACCGTTGACCGCCTCGACCGGGACAGCCTCGCGGGCCGGTTCTTCGATCACCTCCGGGAAATTATCCACCGGCTCGACCGGTACATACTCTTCGACCGGCACGGGCTCCGCGAATACGGGTTCCGTTTCGACCGTTGGTTCTGCGACAGGTTCAAAGTATGTTACTTCGTCAGCCCGTTCAACGATCACCTCACCGAAGCGATCGACCGTAACCTCTTCCTCGACAACTTCAACGGGGCCGCCAAACTGCTCTTCTTCCGGTGTTTCTTCAACCAGGGCAAAGCCCGTTGCGGGCGAAACTTCTTCGTTGACCGGCTCAAATTGGGAGACCTCTTCCTCAACAGGCTCGGCATCTAGAGCAGGTTCTTCGACCGGCTCAAGTTCGGCTGTCGGGGCCTCTTCTTCGACCGCAACTGAAGGAACCGGGGCCGCTCCTTCGGAAGGTGCCTGAACATCGGCGTGCTCGAATTCCTGCACACCGCGATATTCATCGGCAGCGGTCTCGACCTCGGACGCCTGCGGTTCTGGGGCCGCCGGCACGTGATCGACCGCGTCCGGTTCCTGATAAGCTGGTTCAGGTGTTGGCTCGGCCGTTTGAGGAACCGCAGCCGGCTGTACCGCCGCAGCGGCCAGTTCTACCGTCAGGCCGGCAACACGGACCAAAGTCTCAAGCGCCTCGGGATTCAGGGTTACGCCATCGGCCCCAAAATCGGCGTACAAAACGGCAACGCCGCGGCCGCGAGCGACCAATGGGATCGCATACATCCGGTCCGGCGAACCATATTTCAGAGTTTCAAGAAACAGATCGTCCTCAGCGTGAGTGTTCGAGCTGGCGGCAACGGTTCCAAGCTTTGTTATCGCATCGGCAAGGACCGTGTCCGCTGACATCGGGAACTGGATCGAACGAACGGCGTCCTCGTCGACTGCTCCTTCACCAAACGCGCGCCAGCCCACAAAATGCTCATTCTTTACAATAAAGAACGCTCCGCGGGGGGCAAAATGTGATGCGTGATCGACAAGGAGTTTCAGTATCTCGGACTGAGAGCCCTTGCTGCTGATGTCATTGATCGCGTCACGAAGCTTGTCAAAATCCGCCGACGGGACCGATTGTTCCTTAAGTTTTTCGGCCTCGCCGATGGCAGTTGCGGTAAGTGTCGCGCCTTCATCACGCGCAAGGCGCAGATGTTCGACAACGGTTTCGTTGAAGGCGCGGTCAAGATGCACGCCTGCGTCGAACCGCTCAACAAGCTTCCGAACGGCCTCATCGGTTTGGGACCTGTGCTTCTCGAACTCGGCTTCGAAGTTCTTTTGAAACTCCGATACTTCCTGGCGAAACTCGGCAAGAAATCCTTTGAGGTAACTCTCGAATTCAGTTCTTAAACTTAGTTCGAGTTCTTCACTGTTCACTGGGGTATCTCCTCCACAATTTTGAAATACGGTTGGAATCGAACGCGCGTATCAGGCGGGACGGGCGAGGAAAGAATATGGGCATCCGCGGTGATCATGGCAAGGGACGCCAAGTGCCGCTAACAAAAAGTATTACGGATTTGGCCGCCTATGTCAAGAAATTCTTCGCGCCCGTCCACCGGGGCGATATGTTCCTATTGTGGAGATTATACAGCGGAGTGGGTGTTATACAGCAAGGACCGATATATCCGGATCGATCTCTTCCTGGATCATATTCTCGATCGCCATCAGTGTTCCGGTCAACGAACTTGGGCATGTGCCGCAGGCGCCTTCATAACGGATCTTTAGCGTTGAACCTTCAAGGCCGACCACCTCAAGCCAGCCGCCGTCACCTGCAAGATAGGGACGGATGCGGTCGTCAAGAAGAGCATTGATCTCGCCAAGGCGCGGATCATCACTTGCCGCCGCGGCTATCGCTCCACCGACGGCCGCCGCCGAACCGTTCCTGTGTCCATTCGTAGCGGCGACCGGCTCGGCCGCGCGGATCGGAACGGCAAGGGCCGGCAGTATCTCGTCCCATTCGGCCAGATCACTCTTTTCCACCGTGATCATCTTGTCCATATAGAACACGGATTCGACCTCGCCGACACCGAAAAGAGCGTTTGCCAATTTGTCATCGGCCGCCGACACGGCGTTTTTAAAAGAATGCGATGTCCCATGCGACACCGGCTCTTTCAGTATGAACTTGACGGCATTAGGATTTGGCGTTTCCTGGATGTCTGCTATCTTAGGCATTTTCTGAACGATCGTTTAGGTCTTCTTCTATAATGATTGACAATCCTTACATTTTTGTCAACATTAGGATGCCTGCCGGGCGAGGGAGGGATGTATATCGCCGCTAAACGCTAGTGCAAGGTACAGGGCAGTGTTTTGGAAGTCCGATGGCCGGGGTCGAAAAAAAACACAAGAACCAAACCCGTGCGCGGCGTTAGCCGTCACTGATCCGGTCCATTTTTCATAAATCGTCCCGGCTTTGACCAGGCAGTAGTAAAGCTACTCGGTGATGTGGATCTCTTCCGTCTTGTTTATCCGTCCCGACAGGAACATTCCGCCGAATATAACGAGCAACACAATAAACACTATCAAACCAACAAGATACAACGTGCTCGCAGGTTCGGTCTTAAGATACAACCAACCACACACCGCAGCCAGAACCAGAGAGATCAAAGCCAATAACCCGTTAAGCGCACCCTTCACGAAAATCACCTCCGATTATCGAAAAAGCTCGAACTTCTTGTGGATAAGGTAATCTAAGTATTCTGCGTGTGCGAAAGCCAACAGAACGCTCAAATTGAACCTGAAAGCTCGCAAAAACCTCTCATTCTCGAAACGCGCCTATCTTAACTCTATTATCAGCCAAAGGCAAGTTTCACGTCTCGTACAAAAAGAGCTACGATCGCACCGCGTGCAATGTTCCGCCTCGTTAGATAAATTCGGCACTCACAATTCGTGGAATTCCCTGAAGATCATTCTCAAGCCGAACCGATGCCCAAATATCAGGGTCAAGAAGCGCCCGGACCTCATCGGCCTGGTCGAACCCGAACTCGAACATCAGTTTGCCGCCCGGTCGCAAAAACTCCGGTGCCTCTTGAATTATGCGTCGAATGATCGACATTCCATCTGCTCCATCAGTCAACGCAGGATGCGGCTCGAAATCACGAACTTCCGGCTGTAAGCCTTCCAACGCGGGGGCGCAGACATAGGGCGGATTTGAAACAATAAGGTCGAACCTTTCGCCTGCGTTGAGAGCACCAAAAACATTCGATACGCGAAGATCGAGCCTCGATGAAACCGAGTGCCTTATGCTGTTAGCTCGTGCGACCTCGATCGCATCGACCGATATTTCAAGCCCGACCCCTGAGACCGCCGGTAGATTTGCGAGCAAGGTGACCGAGATACAGCCGGAACCGACACCAACCTCACAGAAACTCGACGTCTGCTGGCCCGAAAGGACGGAAATTGCGCGCTCAACAAGCATCTCCGTTTCGGGCCGTGGGATCAGTACGGCCGTCGAAACTTCAAAGTCCAAGCCGTAGAATTCTTTAATGCCGGTTATGTAGTGAAATGGTTCGCGGCCCGCGCGTCGCTGGATGGCCTCAAGGTAAAACTCTACGATGCCGGGCACCGGTTCGTACTCAGGATGGGCAAGCACGAAAGTTCGGCTTCTGCCGATCGCATGCTGAAGAATTGATGAGGCTTCACGTTCCGGCAGAGGAATGTCGGCTTTTCGCAAAGCTTCCGAACCAAATTCGATCAACGACGCGATATTCTCCATCGTCATCGTGCTCCGTCACCGCGCCAGATCGCCGGCAGCGTCAGCAAAATGATCTTTAGATCAAGCCATATCGACCAATTCTCGATATAGTACAGATCGATCCGAACCATTTCCTCGAATGGCAGGCGGCTACGGCCCGAAACCTGCCAAAGCCCGGTGATGCCCGGTTTCATATCCAGCCGTTTCCGATGCCGCAGATCGTATTCCTCAACTTCGTACGGGATCGGCGGCCGCGGGCCGACAATGCTCACGTCACCCTTGAGCACGTTCAAAAACTGCGGCAGTTCATCGATGCTTGACCGCCGCAGCCAATGGCCGAGCCGTGTCACCCGCGGATCATTCTTCACCTTTCCGAAAACAGGCGAATCACCGTCTCCGATGTTCGCGTCCATCCCGCCGCCGATGTTCTTCTGATATGCCTCGCGATGAGGCTTGTCATCGGCGTTGGCCGCCATCGTTCGAAACTTGTAGCAGAGAAAGATGCGGCCGTCCATACCGACCCGTTCCTGTCGAAACAGGATACTTCCGCGGGAGTCGAGCTTTATCAGGACCGAGACCAAAAGCCAGAGCGGCGCCGAAAACAGTATCGCTATCGCGGCGATTCCGATATCAGAAACACGCTTGACGAACCGCTGAGCGTCGCTCAGAGGCTCACAAAACAGCCTTACCATCGGCAGTACGCCTATCTGTTCGACAGTGGTCTTCTGCGGTAGAAGATCGAACAGGCTCGGCGCAAAGCGAAATTCAACCCGCTGCCGCCGGCCGATCCGCAGCATCGCGTCAAACAGACGCTCGCTTCGGATAGTATTGTCGGTGATTATGACTTCCTGGATCTCAAGTTCACGGATCAGTTCCGCAAGTTCGTCAAGCCCGCCCACGACCGGGATGCCGGTGCTCGTTTCAAATGCGGCCGCGTCGGCACCTGTTCGGCCGTTCGCATGAACGGCCCCGACAACGCGATAACCGAGCCCGCGGCGTTCGCCCAATTCTTTTATCGTTTGTTCCGCTTCAGGGTTCGTTCCAACGACAAGCGTAGGAAGCAGATTGATGCCCCGCTCGCGAAATCTCGCCTGAACGTACCGCAGGCCAAGATGAAAGGCCCCAAAAACAGCGAGCGCAACCAGAAAATCGACGACAAAAATGCCGCGTGAATATGAGAATTCACGAAAGGCAAATCCGCCGCGGAAAAGGAATGCCCAGGCAACCGTGAGAAGCGAACTGACCGCGACCGCCTTAAATACTTTGATCCCCTCACGGGTATATGAAAAAACTCCGCCAAAATTATAGGCCCGCTCGTAAACCAGCATTCCCAACCTGGCGACGGCCACGAAAAACAAGATGCCGGCGTAGGGGACGAAGTCTTTTGACCACGCCCATGCCGTAGCGGAAAGCACCGTACCGCCGGTACGAAGCTTGAATGCCGCAAAAAAGCATACCGCTGCCAAAACGGCATCCACCGCGAGTATCGACGCCTTTGTAACGGGCATCACCCACGCCGGCATTCGCTTCTCGGCCTTTTCAATTTTTATGTGCGATGGTATCGCGGCCTCGGCTGGTTTCATTGCGATCATTCTTTATTATGCCAAAAACCCGCCGACCGCAACCGAAAAAGTCCAAAGTCCAAGGTCTAACACCCAAAGCCCATGCCCACGACCTGGTTAACTCTTAACTCTTAACGGTCAACTTTCGACTTCCGACTTTGGTCTCCGCCCTTCCTAGGCTATTCTTTTCGATTGCCGATGAAGATAGTTATCACAGCGCCGAGCCTTGACGAACACAGGAATGTGAGCGGCATCTCTACGATAGTGCGCCAGATCATCGAACACTGCCCGCACGAATTCTCACACTTTAAGGCCGGCCGTGAGGATGGCGAGCCCGCGGATGCGGTTTGGCTTGCCAAGCAAGCCGCCCTTCCCTTGCGTTTGTGGGCGCGAATACTAAGTGAAAAGGCTGACCTGGTCCACATAAATACCGCGTTGACAGATCTCTCCATCT
>JADYZI010000476.1 GCA_020853255.1 Acidobacteriota bacterium | reverse complement strand
TCTTCCTCATAGGTGTTGATCGCGATCAGCGGATAACGGGCTCTTATCCTTACGTCCAATTCGCGCAGGAATCTATCGACGCTCTTCGCGTCCGGTTCTGAAGTTGTCATGTTGATTCTATTTGTCGATCAGAATTCGACGCGGAACTCGGACTCCCTGAGTTGCCGCCATTCGATCTCGTCTGCCGCGGTTATTCGAAGGTTGCGTCTTAGCCGCTGATCTTCATCAGTATAGGAATCGCAGTCCTCGTATCCATTCCGATCGTCTCGCCACCTGAAGTAATTCACCTTCTCGGGCGACAACGATACGCGCCGTCTCGATTCCTGGTCGTGCATGGTAACCGTAGGTCAGAGTTCGAGAGCCGATAACCGGTCTTCGTCCAGGAGTTTTCTGGATTGAACGGTGGTCGCACGCAGGATGTCGTTGAGAGCGTTTCGCATTTCTTCCGGCGAACGCTGTTTCGCTTTCCGACCAGCAGCTTCTTGCAGTTTGGTGAGAACATCTTCGAGCGAGTCATCACCCGTGAAGTTCATCAGGCTGTACCATTCGCACATTTGCCTAGCACGCTTTGCCAAGCTTCCGGGTACGAACTTGGCATCCTGAAGCCGTACGGACATCTCCTGCGCGGCTTCACAAATCCGTGCGGTTATCTGAGCGAAACCTTCTTTTATCGGCGAGACTGCCTCTTCCGCCTCTCGGCGAGCGGCCTCGATCTTCATAGTCCTAATGCGTTCCTTGACCTCACGTTCGCGTCGCTGATCTTCCTCGAATCCGGTTACTTTCAGCCGCTCGATACTTGCCTTAGCCTCAACCTCGATCTCGACAGTTCGCGTCTCCGCGTCGGCGCGCGCCGCTTCAAGGCGCAGCTCGCGCGTCAACTTCTGCTCGGCCGCCATCTCCGAACCCAGAACGATCACCTTAGGTTTCATCTCGATCGTCAATCCGTCGCGAATCATCTCCGGTGTCGGCACCATCCCGATTGCTTGTGCCGCAACAGCATTTATGAATTGAGCCCGGTCGAACGGCTCGTCAGTCGTTGCTTGGAATCGATCCGCCGAATCCTCGGCCAGTCTGTAAAAACTATCTTGCAGAATGGTGAGGATCTCATCGTACTTCCCAAGAACCTCCGCCTTAGCTTTTGCGAGAGTTTCGCAGGCATGCAGATAGGCACCTTCAAACTGCTCAAATGCGGTCCACGGGATCCACTTGTATTCACTGGTTCCCCAGACCGTCTCGCAGAGGGTGAACCGGAAGCCGTATTTATTAAGTGCGTTATGAGCCTGTGCTCCCCCACGCATCAGCTTGTTTCGATAAACATCAGGAAGCAGTCCTGCTCTTGGCGGGCTGACCCGCACTGCGGCATCTTCAGGCAGTTTCACGCCCAGTGTCTTCCACTCCAACTGCCTGACAAGACTGCCGAACCCGCGGCAGTCGATGTTCATGAAAATGCCCTCGCTCTCAAGCTTAGAAAGATCGAACGGGAGCGACTCGACTTCATCGACCGCAATACCGAGCTCGACGGCAGCCTTTTCCTTGCGGCTCTCCAACCGGGCGATTATCTCCGTCGCGTCGACCGGCTTCGGTTTGTCCATTATCTGAGAGCCGCCTTCCGGCAGGTCGGCAGCACTATGCCCATTTCCATTTCCAAACACGCTTCGTAGGATCGAAGATGCGAAAGCGTTTGCCGGCGGTACCCGGACGAAATTGTCTTGATGCATTTCCATGATCTCGATTCCACCGTCTGCCCGCCGCTCTTTTCTTTGCGCTCCGGAATCAGGTAGAAAGTCCTGAACCATCACGATCAGAAGTTTGGTCTGGCGGTACTGAAAAGAGTTTTGAGTGATAATGCGCGTAAAATCACGCTATATTGTTGGACTTTGTGGTAATAGATAGTTCGAGAACTTTCTTTCTTCTCAAACGTGAAACGTCTGGGAATTACATTTTAAGCGGAGAACCCTATGGTGGAAGCGAAACTTGAAAAACTTGAAAAACTTGAAAAGGAAGTGCGCCTTTTGAACGTATATGCGTTCGCTGTCACACGCTTTTGCGCGGTGCGTTCACCAGCATGGCTAATAGTTCTGCTGCTTTCGTTTTCCGACGTAACGGCCCAGGAAAGAGACGCAAGCATAATGACGTTTGACGAGTATGCCAAGGTGAGTCATGGTTACCCGTACATTGTCGAATTGCAGATTGGCAAAGGTGCGCTCATTTACTTTGGCGTACGGCACACGTACGACCCGAAAGACGCTCAGATCGCTCAAATCGAAAAGCTATGGAAAGAATTTCGTCCGACCGCCGCGTACAACGAAGGCGGCAATCCGACTGCCTCTTCAACTATTAAAGAAACCGTGAGCAAAAGCGGCGAGTCCGGCTTGGTCCGTTTTCTTGCCGCGCGAGATCAGATTCCCGTCTTCAGCCTCGAGCCAAGCAGAGCGGATGAAGCGGCAATGTTGCTCAAAACCTACTCGGCTGAACAAGTCAAAGTGTTTTATGCACTGCGCCCGGTTCCGCAGTACAGAAACCGTAAGAATGATGAAACGATTGAGGCTTTCATGACACGCTTGCTTAGCAATTTATCTCATATTTCAGGCCTGGAGGGGGCACCAAGTTCTGTCGCAGAACTTGATCGAAGTTGTTTGTGGTTATCCCCGCATCTGAAGGATTGGCGCGCGGTCGAACAAAGCTGGTTCGATCCCGTTGCTTCGCACGCCTATACAAATCAAATATCACGTTTGTCGAGCGAGTTTCGAGATTTGCACATGGTCAAATTGCTAGTTGACGAGGTGAAACAAGGCAAGCGCGTATTTGCGGTTGTGGGAGGTAGCCACGTTGTGATGCAGGAGCGGGCGCTTAAATCCCTTTCAGGTGGCACTCCTCAAAAATAATGCTGCATCGAACCATTCGATCCCGCATTGCGAAATATCAATCTAAGCCCACATCGGACAAACATCTGCTGAGTGTGCGCGGTTCGAAGTGGCAGTCTCGTTCGATACTCAGCCCGTGAACATTCACTTCCTCGAGTTCGCGCAACGAAAAATTGCCCCATTCTCGCTCGAAGCCGATAACGTAACCGAAGAAGGTGAAATCGCTCCCAACCAACTCGCCTTCAGTAGCGAACCAGATCCAGTCACTTCCGGGAAAATAGAAGGCCGCATAGACGACCGGATCACTCGTGCCTTCCTGACCTCGAAGCCGCGGAAGTGTGTTTTTGATCTCTTCGGTAAGTAGTCTGGACATAAACTATTTCCTCTTTCGGATCGCGGATTCAATGTGATCCGGCGTGCAGTAAAGCGAACGGCTTGTGCCGGTTTCGAGATCGAAGTAGGTCGCAAAGCGCCTGAGATTGCGTGTGAGAAACATTGCTGTCAGCATCTCGCCGATCTCAACCGCGACCCGCTGGTTAACGTTCAGGCTCTGCTCCCCTAATCGGATGCGTTCCGGACAAGAAACCGGAACGATCGGTCTTCGCTCCTTCTCCTGATCGGTCAATAGTTCCGGGTGAACCAGAGACGGGGCAGGCAGCGATCTGCAGATGCTCGATCCGACAAAGAGTTTTGCAGCCTTGAGCGGCTTCGCATTCGAGCCGATAAGAACCTGGCCTGAATACTTTCCGTTCCCGCCATCGATCCACCAGATGTTTGCGGCGTCGTCCGACCGATAGCCCTGATGCTTTTCTACGCCTCGGTGCATTTCTTGCCTCGCTAGATGATTGTCCACACAGCCGACGATCACCGTGAGAGTGCGGTAGTCTCCGGATGTCTGCTTCAAGTGCACCTCGGCGTCGAATGTCTCGTTCGCGTAGCGGCATTCGAGACCCCAGGCAAGCGTGATCCTTTTCGCGAGCGTCTGGGCCTTACTGCTTCCTATCTCCGCCGTGCAGAAGTTGCTTCTCGGAATGTTCCCGCTTTCAACTACATCAGGATCGACAATAAGAAATTCAACTGCTTTTCCGGACTCCTTTAGCTCGTACATGAGCCGAGCGATAGCAAGCGAGGTGAATGACCCTGTACCGCCCGCTCCTACCTGTATGATCCGAAGCGTGTTGTGCTCTTTCGGCATCACAACGGCGGCTTGGGCGAAGCTGAGATCTATCCCGTTCACGACAACACCTCCACGAGTGCATCTATCTCATTCAGGTCGATGATCCCTTCCGGCATTTCTCCAACCCAAGCTGCCGGGATCGGTACAAGATGGTCGTAAACGCCGCAGCGGAACCGGATCTTCGGCTTGTCGTGGACATCTATAAGGATCGCGAAGATGCGGAACTTGCCCAGTTCGTCTCGATCATCCGCCCTGCTGAAGTGGAGAGCCCCGGGGGGATGAGTATGGAGTTCGATGCAGCAGTCGGCATACTCCGGTAAAGTGTCGTCCGCTATCGTTGATGCCCAATTGCTTTCACGGCTCGATGCCCGCCATCGCCAGGCGCCGAGGATCTGATCCCAGTAGATCAGGTAGACTTCTTCTTTAAAGCTCGAGGATATATGCATTTGCTGGCTGTGCCGCAATATCGCCTGCCACAATGACGCAGGGATCCTCGGTTTTGCCCACGAGATCCCGATCGGGCCGTTCGGAAGTCCAGATATCTTCTGCATACTGAGCGGCAAGGATACGGCAAACTCCCTTCTTTTTGCCCGAACGAATAGACCATTCCCGGCGAGGAGATATTCGAACAGAGCCGCAT
>JADYZI010000475.1 GCA_020853255.1 Acidobacteriota bacterium | reverse complement strand
CCAGGGCCTTGCGTTCGTCCTGCATTGTAATAACGCCAAACGTCGTAGCCGGGCCAAAGCTAACAGTCGAGTAGGCCCCGATCATGTCGTATGAATTCCCGCCGAATTCTGCCTTGAACGGTACAAGCCCGGACTGGATCTGCCTGTTCGACTGCTGCCATTCGTTCACGATCTTCAGGTCGGTCAGCGTCTTTTGTGAATCAACCAATTTTGGGTCGGGATGGAATATCGCTTTTCCGGCTTGGTTCACCACGAAAATGATCGGAAGCCCGCCTGTCCAAAGTTCTTCTTCGGATTGGTCGCTGCTGCCGACAACGCTTCGCGCGATGTCCCGAAGCGAAACAACAGCAACAACCGAAGCGATCGAACGGTTATCGACATTGACGTGCGAGACCATCGAGATGACCGAATCGCCGCTTGTGCCGGTCCGTCGCGGCTGGCCCATGAAGAGGTCGTCCGTACCGGATGCTTCGAGTGCCTCGGCGGCGATCGATTCCAATTCGGCTTTGCCGATCGCGCCGGGCCTGTAAAGCGACAAAGCTTCCGCACCGACCGGCTTTACGTACAGACCAAGAAGATTGCCATCGTTCTGAAGTGTTTGGCTTAATTTGCTTTCGGTCTGCGGCGAGGAAAGAAGTTCGATGCTGTTCGAGAGCTCAAAGGCATTCGCGAGGCCCTTTACAAGCCCTCCGTATTTTTGCCCGAACATTTCGATCTGGCGTGCCTTTTCCTGCACCAACTGGATCTGATAGCGATTTTCGACCGCCCGAAGTTCGCTTGCGCTTCTGCCGGAAAGTGACCACCCGGTCAATACCAACGGGACCAGCCCCACCAAAAGCAGGGTAACGATCACCAAATGAACAAGGCTTATCTTAAATGGTCGGGTAGGCATGTGGGGCGGGACCAGGGCGATCCTTGTTAATATTGTACTTTAGTATAGATTTGCTGGTCAACAATATTAAACACCCGCCAGCCTTGGGCCTCACCACTCGCGAGAACCGCGAGAGGCGAGATACACCCGTTCGAACCAATAGAGTTTTTAAGAAGCCGCAGAGCGGGGCCGAGGCATGTGAAAATGGTTGGCGGTTGCCCCCGTATCCGTTGTAAAATTACGAGATGTCCCCCGAACGCTGGCAGAAGATCGAGGCCGTCTTTCAGGCTGCCGTTGATCTTCCCAAACACCAACGCAGCAGTTTTGTTCGTACCGAATGCGGCACGGACGACCGACTGCGCCTTGAAATAGAACGTTTGCTCGCTTCGGACGAATCTGCCGATGAGTTCATCGAATCGCCAGTTTGGACTGACAGCTCATTTCTGAACACAAACGCAAAAAGGGAGATATCGGATTCGGTTGAAAATTCGTTTAACGGTGACGACCGGGATAATTATCTCGGCCGTATGATCGGTGCTTATCGTTTGACGGCCGAGGTGGGACGCGGCGGCATGGGCGCTGTATATTTGGCCGAACGTGCCGATGGAGAGTTCGATCAGCGCGTAGCAATAAAGCTGATAAAACGCGGAATGGACTCAGACTTCATAATCCGCCGCTTTCGCCACGAACGCCAGATACTTGCTTCATTCGAGCACCCGTTTATCGCACGGCTACTCGATGGCGGAACGACCGCCGAAGGCGTTCCATACTTTGTAATGGAGTTTGTCGAGGGCCAGAACCTTTACTCCTATGCGGATGCAAACCGTCTTGACCTGCACGAACGATTAAAGCTGTTTCAAAAAGTGTGCTCGGCCCTGGAATATGCTCACGGCCGACAGGTCGTGCATCGCGACATAAAACCAAGCAATATTCTCATCAACCGCAACGGATCGCCCAAATTGCTCGATTTTGGCATAGCAAAGATACTGGATCCTGACCTGATCCATGAGTCGGTCAACCCGACTGGCTCAATGCTCCGGATGATGACGCCCGATTATGCCAGCCCCGAACAGGTGCAGGGGCTCGACGTTACACCGGCAAGCGATATCTATTCACTGGGTGTACTGCTCTACGAAATGTTAACAGGCCACAGGCCGTATAACTTTGTAGGCCGGGCCCTGCATGATGTTACCTATGTGATCTGCAACACGATGCCAAAGCCGCCGAGCCGGATGATCGACGATGCCGAGACGCTCCTTCCTCAATACGTGAAAGGAAACATCGACCTCCTCGAGGTTCGGAGAACGAACTCGACCGCGCTTGCATCGGCACTGGTGGGTGATCTTGACAACATCTTGATGAAGGCCCTGAGCAAAGATAGGGCGGACAGATATTCTTCCGTTTCAGAATTTTCCAGGGACGTCTCGCGCTTTCTAAATGGCGGCAAAGTGGCGGCACCGAAATATGCCGCCGGGCGGACGACCGACATCGAACCCTATTTGCGGCCGCCGGCAAACACACGGACGCTGGCGGTTCTTCCCTTCACATTTCTCAACCTTGCCTCCGCCGAGGATACGGATAACAGATTTCTAGGCGTGGGCCTTGCCGATGCACTGATCACCCGGCTTAGCAAGGTAAGGCGCTTTGTGGTGCGGCCAACGAGTTCCATCACAGGGTTTGACGAAGGCGTGATCGATCCGCTGCGTGCCGGCCGCGAACTGAATGTCGATTTCATCCTCAGCGGAAGTGTCAAGAAAGCAAACGACCGCCTCCGTGTAACCGTTCAACTCCTCAATGTGGCCGAAAATGCCGCGATCTGGGCAACGTCGATAGACGAGGTGATCGCCGACGTTTTCTCGCTGGAAGATAAGCTTTCAAATAAAGTGATCGAAGGGCTTCTGCCTCAATTGACGAGCAACGAGCGGGACCGGTTCGTTAAACGCGGCACCGAGAATCCCGAGGCATTCGAGCATTACCTGCGGGGCCGGTATTACTTTAATTCTTTTACAGAAGAGAGCTTTGCCAAGGCATTCGTCAATTTTCATGGGGCGATCTCGGCAGATCCGGAATACGCCCATGCCTACGCAGGTATCGCTGATTATTACAACTGGCTTGGCATACTCGGCGTCCTTCCGCCTAGCGAATGTTTCCCGCCTGCGATCGAAGCGGCAAAGAAAGCTGTCGAACTCGATGCCAATCTTTCTGAAGCACACGCAAGCCTCGGCTTCTCGCTGCACGCCGGCAATTACGAATGGTCGCGGGCTGAACACCATCTAACAAAGGCCATCGAATTGAATCCGAGCAACGCAAGTGCCTATGTCTGGTATTCGATAGTTATGTACACCGAAGGCAGGTTTGCCGAAGGCCTTCAATACGCACGGCGCAGCGTCGAGATCGACCCACTTACGCCGTTCAATCACCACAATATCGCCTGGGGACTTTATTTTGCGCGCCGATTTGAAGAGGCTGCGGCGACATACCAGAAGGTGATCGAAGATTTTCCAACCTATAGTTTCGGCTATTATGGCTTGAGCAAGGTCCATCGGCTTCAAGGCGAAACAAAAGCTGCTCTCCGTGAAAATTCGCGGGCGATGGACCTGATGGACGGAAGCATTTTTTCGCTGCTTTCCGAGGCGGAATGCTACGCAGCGGACGGCCAGCGCGAAACGGCCTATAACAAACTCGGTCATCTTCACGAGCTTGCCGCCGACCGGCACGTTTCGCCGTATCAGCTTTCTCTTGTTTACTGCTACCTAAAGGATCAGGACCAAGCGATCCTTCACCTGCAAAATTCGGCGAAGCTGCGTGAATCGTGGCTCAATTGGATGGGTGTCGAACCCGCGTTCGATATCGCCCGTGGTGATCCAAGGTTTGAAGTTATACTCGAAACGACAGGCTACCGGCCCTTCTTCAACAGTTTTGCGGCGGCAAACGCCACTGTTGCCGGCGGCCAGAACCTGCACGATCTGACGACCCTGGTCATCGACACCGGACCGATAACGAACGGCGGCACGGAAGAAAGTCGCCCGAAAAAAGCCTCCGCCCTGACGTATGCGGCATTTGCGATGGCAGCGATCTTGCTGATCGGCGTTGTCGTGATGGGCATCAGTTGGTACAGGATGTCCAATTTTCCGGTCGCCGCACCGGCACGCCTCGCGTCCTCGGGCATAGTCGTTTTCCCGTTTGCCGGATCTGACGAGAATAATACCGAGATCGGCGTCGGCCTGGCCGATGCCCTGACCAATAAGCTAGGTAATATCAAGAGTTTGCAGGTCATTTCGGCCAACACAGGCCGGTCGCTCGCGGGCACTGACCCAGCCGCGCTGGATAGTCGGCTCGGGATCGCATACGTAATTCGGGGCTCCATCGTACGCTCCGGCACATCGGCCACGCTTGACGCAGAACTGCTGGACGTCCGCAACGGAAATGCCCTTTTTCGTGAGCAATTCTCGGCCCCCGATGGAAATCTATTTCGCATCCAGACAAAACTCGCCGAGCGCATCTGGACAGCTCTAGCCATCGATCCGCTTCCGATAGAGCGTCAACAGGTCGAACGAAGCTATACTGAGGACGCGGCCGCATACAATCTATATCTGCAGGGACGATCGGAGATGACAGGGCGTTCGTTAAACGGCCTGAACGCCGCCGCGGCCAGTTTTTCGCGGGCGCTGAAAGAGGACGAGAACTTTGCTCTTGCGTACGTTGGCCTTGCCGATGTGCTGGCCCTCCTCAACCTCTACTCCATCGAACCGCCAAAAAACTCCTACCCGCAAGCGAAACAATACGCCGCCCGGGCACTCGAGATCGACTCCGACCTTGCCGAGGCCCATGCTACGCTGGCCTATATAAAATTTTTCCATGACCGTGATCGGGCCGGTTCCGAGCTTGAGTTTAGACGCGCGATCCAGGTCAACCCATCGTATGCGCCGGCCCACCACTGGTTTGCTCTGACGCTGGCTGCAAAGGGCGAAAAGGTCGATGCCGAGACTGAGATAGAAATAGCAAAACGGCTTGATCCAAACGCTGCGGCGATCCGCGCGGCCGCCGGCGTTGTCCATTTTCACAGCGGAAATCTGGAACAGGCCCTTGCCGAAGCCGATTCAGCACTGGCGATCGATCAGAACTCGGTGCCGGCCTTCAAGGTAAAAAGGTGGACGTTTGCCGCGATGGGCCGAAAAACGGAGGCTGAAGCCGCACTTGCCAAAGAGATCGCGTTGTCCGGCGGCAGCCTGAATGACCCCGGCTGGAAGGTGATCGAAGCCCAGGTCATGGCCATGGGAAGCAATAAGCAGGATGCTCACGCCAAGCTTGACGAAGCACTCAAAGACCGGTCGGTGAGAGATAACCCGTCAGCCTTCGCGTACGAGATAGCACTTGCCTATAATGCCATTGGCGACTCCGCCAAAGCTATCGAATGGCTCGGCAGGTCCGAAGCCGCCGGCGGACATTCGTTTAATTTTCTCGCCGCCGATCCACGCCTTTCGAATCTCAATGGCGAAGCCGCGTTCACAAGTCTTCTGGCCAAACTTCGCTAACAAATACATGGCCTTGCGCAGTTAACCGTCGGTTTATCCTGGCTTTCGCAACCGCTTGACAGCCGTTTTGGGGAATAAACATTTACAGGCATTTTGCGTATATGTAACTGCATCTAATAGAATCCGGTAAGCGATGAATTTTTCCGAGACATTAAAACTTGCCCTTTCCGCCATCTGGGCGCACAAGCTTCGGTCGTTTTTGACCTTGCTTGGGATGATCATAGGCGTTACGGCGTTTATGGTCGTGTTTTCGGTGCTTCAGGGTTTTAACGCGTATATCGACGAAAAGATCGCCGGGATCGGGTCAAATACGTTTACTATCCAACGATTTAATTTCGACGATTTCAAGGACAGCGACACTATTGCCGAAGCCCAGCGTCGGAATAAGGAGTTGACGCTTGACGACCTCGAATATATCCGTGCCCGTATGCAGATGATCAGTGCGATCGGAGCCAAAGCGGGCGGCAATGGACGAACGATCCGTGCGGGCAGCAATTCGATGGAGGGCGTCACCGTTGATGGAGCCGAACCGATAATCGGCGAGATCGAGAAGGTCGATGTACTCAAAGGCCGTTATTTCACGCAGGTCGAGAATACAAATAGCCTCCGCGTTGCGTTCATTGGGACCGATGTTGAGGATAAGTTATTTCCGGGCGGTGACTCGCTTGGGCAAGAAATAACGATAAGCGGAATTCCATATCGTGTAATCGGCGTCCGTGTGGCAAAGGGGACGGTTTTCGGCAGGCCGCTGGATGCATTCGTCCAACTACCGTTAAAGACATTTGGGTCAAATTTTGGCGGATTTCGCGGCAGCCGGTATTTATCCTTTGAGGGCACATCGGCTTCGGATGAGACCTTCGATGCCGCGGTCGATGAGGCAAGAACGCTCATGCGGCTGCGCCGCCGGCTTGAGCCGGGCGAAAAGGACACGTTCGGTATTCTCACACCGGATGCCATTTCAGGGCTTCGTGACAGCATTTTTGGAACTACATTCATTGTGATACTGTTCGTGCCGACGATAGCGCTTGTGGTCGGGGCGATCGTGATCATGAATATTATGCTTGTCGCGGTGACCGAACGCACGAAAGAGATCGGGATACGCAAAAGCCTCGGTGCACGGCAAGCCGATATTCTGAGGCAGTTTCTTTTTGAAGCGGGGACGCTCTCTGCGATTGGCGGTTTGATCGGGCTTATCATTGCACAGCTGATCGGGCTTATTATCAGCTATTATCTTATCCCGACCGTTATACCGTGGTACGCTGCCGTTATTGCGATCGGGGTTTCGGCCGCGGTCGGCGTCGCCGCCGGTTTGTTCCCGGCATGGAAGGCGGCACGGCTTGATCCGATAGAAGCGTTGAGGGCCGATTGATCATGGTCAGATTATTGGGCAGCAGATTTTACGAGAACCTGATGATGGCGCTGGACACGCTGCGGGGCAACAAGCTGCGCTCGTTTCTGACCATCTTCGGCGTCGTCGTCGGCGTTATCACGGTAATGCTGATATCGTCCATCATCAGCGGCATCAATGTAGCGGTCGAAAAACAGGTCGAATCTTTCGGCACCCGCTCGATCTTTCTATACAAATTCAACATTGGTTTTACCACCGGCAGGCGGTCGCGTGAGGAGCGGATGCGAAAGCCCCTGACGGTAGAAGATTCTAATGCGATAAAGAATCTTCCTTCGATAGAAACCTCGGTTCCTTTCCTTGATGTTTCAAATAACTATTGGGGTTCGAAGATCCTTGTCACCGGCAGGAACGGTAAGTCGTCCTCGTCGGTCCAACTTCAAGGCACACTCCCCGACATAGAAAAGACAACAAGTGAGGTGCTGATGGAGGGGCGCTGGTTTTCGCAGAGCGAAAGCGACGAAAAGGCCAACGTTTGTCTTATCGGGACGTCGGTCGTGGACGCATATTTCCCTTATACGGATCCTGTCGGCGAAGAACTCGAGATCGGCGGGACGCCCTTTCGAGTTATCGGCGTCCTTGAAAAAAAGGAGCAGCTTTTTGGCGGCGGCGGCGGGAATAACGACCAGAGCAATGTTATTTATATGCCCTTGGGCGCGGCTCTGAAATTAAAACCGAACGCCGAGGATATGTTCATTCTTGCCGTCGCGAAGGAAGGTATGCTGGAAAAGGCGAAGGATGACGTCCAGGACCTTTTGCGTGTACGCCGTCAGGTGCCCTTTGGCCAGCCTAATAATTTTTCGATGGAAACGGCGGCCAGCATTATTGAACAGTTCAAATCGATCACAGCCGGCGTTGCCGCCGCAATGATAGTCATTTCATCGATCGGCCTGATGATCGGCGGTATCGGTGTGATGAACATAATGCTTGTGTCCGTGACGGAGCGGACGCGTGAGATCGGTATCCGCAAGGCGATCGGGGCAAAGCAGAGCGATATTCTGCTTCAATTTTTGATCGAGGCCGCAACGCTGACCGGTTTCGGCGGCCTGGTCGGGCTGCTCATCGGCTGGCTGCTGACACTTCTCGTTAAACTCGTCTTGCCGTCTTATGTGCCGCTTTGGGCTCCCATCGCCGGATTCTTCGCCAGTGTTGGTATCGGCCTTATCTTTGGTCTTTGGCCCGCATGGAAGGCTGCCCGGCTTGACCCGATCGAATCGCTTCGGTACGAGTGAAACCAATGTCCTCTGCGGCCAGCTATTTGGCTACGCAGAGGACGCACACGATTACACAGGTTCCAGATCAGATATCGATCGGCGTGTAACTTCCTTCGTCATCAACTCGGATTTCCGGAAAAGATCGAGCCTAAGAGCCTAAAAAGCACACCGATCACGGCGATAATTATCACGACTCCCCACGCCGAACCGGACGACAAGCGATTCGTGATCCGCAAACCGATCGCGGCAAGTATCCAGCCCCAGATCATGAAAACGTCAACAGTGGCGACCAAGGTCGCCAGCAACGGATGGGCCTTTCCGTCGATCAGCATGCTCGGGTTGGCGTTGATCAGGCCGCGCTGGCTCGTGGCAAGATCGATCTCGTCCGCGGACTTGATAGCCAGTACTATAAAGCTCCCCAACATCGCCAGTACGGTCGGCGGTATCGACGAATAGACCCACACCGAAAGCGACTGCATGAATCCGCCGCTGCCGCCAAACGCCTTGGTCCCAAGAAAATAAAGCAGGCCACCGATAAATAGGGCGATCACGATAAAGACCGGTATCGCGTAACGCGTGTAGCTTTGGATCTTTAACTGCAGGTCGATCGCATTGGCCTTTGCCTCGGGGTCGAGCGATTGGATGTTTGGGTTTTTCTCTAGCTGTTCGACAAGAAAGCGCCGCATCCCGGCCTCGCCTACCTTGTATGAAACACCAAAGGCATAGGCTGAGACCAATAGTGCGATCAGGACCATGCCCATGATCCACCTCGGCTTGCGCCGAAGGTCTTCAAATGTGCGGCCGGGTTCAAAAAAGATGTTCACGATTGTCCCGATCTCGGACATTTCGGGCGACTGCGAAGGCGCGGTGCTGCCGGCCTCCCCGTACGTTTCTGACATTGTTCATTCCTCCTGTAGGCACCGGCAATGGCCGGAACCATGGGTTACGACAACAACTTCTATTTGGTTATTTCCGCCTTTTGTACGAATCATAACCGATTTCGTTTCAAGATAATAACGTGCGCGATCCGGCGGCAGTCAGTGGCCGCGAAGCTATTCTGCCCGGATGCAGGCAGCAAAATGCCCAGGTCTGAGTTCGCGGAGTTCTGGCACGACTTTCGAACACTCTTCAATTGCGATCGGGCAGCGGGTTCGAAATCGGCATCCTGACGGCGGGTCTATAGGAGTTGGGACATCGCCTGTAAGCACGGTCCGCTCACGCTTTCGTTTTGGGTCGGGCATCGGAATGGCAGAAAGCAGTGCCTGTGTGTATGGGTGAAGCGGTTCTTTGTACAGGTCGCGAGCGGCTGCTATTTCGACGATCTTCCCTAAATACATCACGGCGACCCTGGTCGAGATATGCTCCACGACGGCCAGGCCGTGTGATATGAACAGATAGGTCAAACCAAACTCTGCCTGCAGGTCCTGAAGCAGATTAACGACCTGTGCCTGCACGGACACATCAAGGGCAGAGACAGGTTCGTCGCAAATGATCAGCTTTGGATTAAGTGCCAATGCCCGTGCGATGCCGATGCGCTGCCGCTGGCCGCCGGAAAATTCGTGCGGATAGCGGTGCATATATCTTGGGTCAAGCCCCACTTTTGCAAGCAGGTCGGCGACGCGTTCGGATCTTTCCTGTTTTGTGCCGATGCCATGTATCTTCAGCGGTTCCGAGACGATCGACAGAATGCTGTGGCGTGGATTTAGGCTGGCGTATGGGTCCTGAAAGATGATCTGCATCTCGCGGCGGAGGGCCTGCATTTCCCGCGCCGTCAGGTTAGTTATCTCTTTGCCTTCGAACCATACCTCTCCGCTTGTTGGTTCGTGCAGCCTAAGCACACAGCGGCCGACCGTTGATTTTCCGCAGCCTGATTCACCGACAAGGCCAAGTGTTTCACCCTGCAGGATCGAAAAAGAAACCCCGTCAACCGCGCGAACGACGTCATCGCTGTTCTCGATAGGAAAGTATTTCACCAGATCGCAGACCTGGACGAGTGCTTCTGGTGAAAATGTTGGTTGTGCAAAAGCCATTAAAAAAATGCAAGCTGTCAAAGCCGGAAACAATTAGATCTATTTGCCTTTCGCCTTTTTTCGTGCATTTTTCGCGTCTTCATTTTGCGGATTTTGTGGTCGGGATCTCCTCCCCTTGCCACGAAACCCACGAAAAAGAAGACACGAAAATAACTAGAAAAACCTGTTCATGCGCTGGCTTCGGTATCTAAATAGGGTGCCAGGACCGGCTGCGGACTCGACTCCTTATCGAACAAAAGGCACCGAACCTCAGCGATGCCGTCAACATCGTACAACTCGATCGGGTGCTGCGAACATTCCGGCATTCGATAAATGCAGCGCGGCTCGAAATGACAGCCAGGCGGCAGATCGGTCGGACTTGGCACTGTACCTTCGATAGTCTGGAGCCTTTGGCCCTTTTCCGCGTCCGACTGCGACAGTTTGGGAACAGAGGCAAGCAGCCCGCGGGTGTACGGGTGTTTCGGATCGTCAAACATCGTCTCGACACCCGACTGTTCGACGATCTTGCCGGTGTACATCACACAAACGCGGTCCGCGGTTTCGGCGACAACGCCTAGATCGTGCGTTATCAGCAGCACGGCCAGGTTCCGCGTCCGGCGAAGTTCGTCCAGCAGTTCAAGGATCTGGGCCTGTATCGTTACATCCAGGGCCGTTGTTGGTTCATCAGCTATCAGCAGTTCAGGGTCGCACGCGAGTGCCATTGCGATCATCACGCGCTGCCGCATTCCGCCCGACAACTGATGAGGATAATCGCGGGCACGGCGTTCGGCACCGGGTATAGCAACCTCCTCCATTGCCTCGACAGTTGCGGCCCAAGCTGCCTTTTTATCAAGTTTTCGATGAAGCCGAAGTGCCTCTGCGATCTGGTCACCCACCGTAAAGACCGGATTCAGCGAGGTCATCGGGTCCTGAAAGATCATTGCAATATCATTGCCGCGGATCGCCCGCATCCGGTCTTCGGCCGCGGTGGTCAACTCCTCGCCCTTGAACCGTATCGAGCCGCCGCTGATCTTTCCGGGCGGGTAAATAAGCCGCATGATCGACAACGCCGTGATCGATTTGCCGCAGCCCGATTCGCCTACGAGCCCGACAAATTCGCCTCTGCCGATGCTGAAACTAACGTCGTCAACCGCCTTTACCAGGCCGGCGCGCGTCGCAAAAGTCGTTTTTAGACCGGAGATTTCAAGCAGATGACCCATTCGCACGACAGGCAGATGCAGAAATACGCAGAATGTTCACAGACAGTTACCGTCCGCCGTGAACAACTTTAACCCGGCGGCCGTATAACCGAGTCGGCCGCCGATTGCGGAAGCAACTAATTCCGTCGCAATTTCCTCAAAGGAATGTTATCATTTTTTGTCGATTTTGACCTTTGCCGCAGTTTGATTCAGGGAGATCTTACGTAGTGAGAAATCATTCAGCCTTACTTTTTGTTGTTTTTGCACTCTTCATTTCAACATCCGTACTCGGACAAGGCCAGGGAATTTCAAAGAATCTTCCGGGTTCGTCCGTTAGTTCAGCCAAGACCGGAAAGGCGGTAACGGCCGAGAACATTGAGCATGATGTGGCCGAGGCACTTTCCGTGATCGAGGCTAATCACGTCGTTGGCAAAAAGATCGATTACAACGATATATTCAAGTCGTCGATCGATGGAATGCTGCACACGCTTGATCCGCACTCGAATTACTTTGACGCAAAAGAGTTCGAACAATTCAAGACCGACCAGAGCTCCAGGTATTACGGTATCGGTGCGACCATCGGCGATCTGAGCGATCCGAGCGGAAAGGTGATCGCCACGTACATTCGAGCGACATTCGACAACGCACCCGCAAATCGGGCCGGGTTGCGGTTTGGGGACAAGATCGTTGAGGTGAACGGCGTTTCCGTCCTCGGGAAACCGTACTCACAGGTCAGAGATCTTTTGCGCGGGCCGCGCGGGACAAAGGCGAACCTGGTTGTCGAACGCAACGGGACCGGCAAGCGTGAGCCGGTTGAGATCATTCGTGATTCGGTGCCGCAGCCATCCATCTCCGAGGCCTATATGATCAGGCCCGGTGTGGGCTATATCGCGATGAGCGGCGGCTTCAATCAGACGACCTACGCCGAATTTGTTGAGGCAATGCGCCGCTTGAAGCTAAATGGGATGAAGCAGCTTGTCCTTGACCTAAAGAACAACGGCGGCGGCCTTGTCGGGCAGGCGTATCGGGTTGCAAACACATTCCTTTCGGCGGGCCAGACGGTCTTTACTCAAAGCGGCCGACTTGACGGTGTGACCATCCCGTACAAGGCGGATAATCCGGCACCTGAAACGCTTCCGGTCGTCGTGCTGGTCAATCGTAATTCGGCCTCGGCGACGGAGATCCTGGCCGGCGCCCTGCAGGACCATGACCGGGCGCTGATCGTGGGGGAAACAACCTTCGGCAAAGGGTTGGTCCAAAACCCGTTCGTTCTTGATTATGGATCAATGCTTCTGCTTACGATAGCAAAGTATGAAACGCCCGCGGGCAGGCTGATCCAGCGGGATTACTCGAACGGAAACCTCTACGATTACTACACCAACGGCGGTATCGGGTCGGACGACGCCGCGGATGAGGGCACGCCAAAAGGCCCCGAGTCTAAGACGGACGCCGGCCGGCCGGTTTACAGCGGCGGCGGCATCTCACCGGACGTGCATATCAAACCGGATACGATAACGACCGAGCGATTTCGCTTTCAGCAGAAACTGAATAATCCTATTTTTGCGTTCGCTTTGGATCTTGCCTATGGACGCGTCAAGGGATTTGAAACGTATAAGGTCGATAAACCTATTGTTTTCGATCACGACATTAGTGCCAAGGATTTTCCGATGACCGAACAGCTCTTTCAGAGGTTCAAGACTTTCGCGGTCGAAAAGTATAAATACACGTCGGCGCAGGTCGATAAGGAACGTGAGTTTGTCGAGCGGATATTGCGGTCGGAACTCGTTTCGGCGGCCTATGGCACGGAAACCTCGCTTCAGGTCTCGAACGAATACGATAATCAACTGCGAAAGGCGATCGAACTTGTGCCCCAGGCAAAGCAGCTTGCGCTCGAAGGAGCAAAGGCCCGTTCCACCGCGGCCCGAATGCGGCCCGACACGAATAAATAATCGGCTAGAATTTTCATTATGCAAACAGGTGTCTGAAGGTCGGCCAACGCCGATCTTTGGCACCCTTTTTTGCTGACCTGGCCGAGCTCCGAATGTTGTGCATCCTCTACTCCGATTGTAGTCTTGGTGTTTATTCGCGGCCTTTGCTGCTTTGCGTGAAACCTGGTTCTACTTCACGCAAAGCTCGCCAAGTTCGCAAAGAGACACGGAGGAGAAAAGGAGGCTCCACAATATCAAACGCTGCCACAGGGGCCGCGATGAAAAAAACTGATCCGTTTTGCTCGCGGGCTACGCGTTAGATGGTGACGCGATCTTGTTTCGCGATCACGGCAAAAACTGGAACCGGCGGCGAAATGTGCATTTCAACAGAGTATCCGCCATACCGAATCAGGGCGATTTACATCGCCAATGGTCGATTTGAAGGTTTCAAACGACAAAGGGGACGCTCGGAAGGCGGGGAAGGACGGCGAAAGTCGTCCTTTTTTTCTTTTGGACGTCGGTCCGCTCTCTAACCGATCTTGCATAATACAGGATGTATCAAACCTTTCTAACGGTCGGAGCGGTGTATCGCGAAAGACATTCGGCCTTTCTGACCATCGATCTAACCAGATCGGCAGTCACAAAGGCCGCAAAGCGTTGAGCTAAAATAATCCTACTTTATCTTTTCGTCCTTCTCGATTCGCCCGTCACGGATAGTAATGACCCTATGCGCCCGTTCGGCCACCTCATGTTCATGCGTAACTATGATGATCGTATTACCCTCAGCATGGAGCTTTTCGAACAAGGCCATGATCTCAACGCTGGTCTTTGAATCCAGTGCCCCCGTCGGTTCATCCGCAAGCAGGATCGAAGGATGATTTACCAATGCCCGTGCGATCGCAACGCGCTGCCGCTGGCCGCCCGACAGCTCATTCGGCTTGTGTCCAACGCGGTCGCCAAGCTCTACCGAAGCAAGCGCGGCCTGTGCCTTTTCGTACCTTTCACCCGATCCCATTCCGGCATATATCAGCGGCAGCTCGACGTTATGAAGGGCCGTTGCCCGGGCCAAAAGGTTAAACGTCTGAAAAACAAACCCTATCTCCTTGTTCCTTATCCGGGCCAGCTCATCGTCGGTCATCGTCGAAACAAGGTTGCCGTTGATCCAATAATCGCCCTTTGTCGGCGAATCAAGACACCCGATCAGGTTCATCAAGGTCGATTTCCCTGACCCGGAAGGCCCGATTATCGCAAGGTACTCACCCTTATTGACGCTGAAAGAAACGTCGCGCAGGGCATGCAGTTCCTCGACGCCCATCTGGTAGGTCTTCCAGATGTTCTTCATCAGGATCAGGCCCTCTCCAGTTTGGGCAGTGTTCGTAGCTGCGGGCTGCCGCTCTCCGTTCTCGTCGTCCATGAATTTGTACATCTTCCACCCTCGACTTAGCTCTTCGGCGGACCGCCGCCTTCCTTCTTCTCCTGCCGCTTCACAACGGTGTCGTCCTTGAGGGTATTGAGCACGCGGCTCGGCCCGGTGATCACTTCTTGCCCGGGTGATAGCCCGGAGGTGATCTGAATGTCAGATTCGCCCGTAATGCCGGTCTCCACAGGGACAAATTTGGCCTTGTTGCCGTCCAGAATGAAAACGCCTTTGACCGGTTTCGGCTTATCGGCCGGTTCGGGTGCGTTCGGCGGACTCGTCGTGTTCGCTCCGCCGCGGGGCTCATCCGGTTTCTTTTCGACAACCGCCTGCAGCGGCACCGCCAATACATTCTCAACCGTTTTTGTCGTTATGGTGGCAGTCGCACTCATTCCCGGGCGAAGCGACGACTGCATATCTTCGGTCAGGTTTACCAGCCGTATAACGACGCGAAACTCCTTTGCTTCCTGGACGTTGATGTTCGTCGAAAGTCCGCCCGACGTCGCCGATTTGCCGACCGCGAGCGGTGTTTTCTGCAGCACCTCTCCATCGAGCTCCGTGTCGCCGAACGCATCGACCTTGATCTTGGCCTTTTGGCCGACGGCAACTTTGTCGATCTCGGTTTCGTCAACCTTCACCTCAACGTTGACCTGCGACATATCCGCAATTGTCAGCAGGGCTGTTGTCGAAAGCCCCGCGACGGCGAATGTGCCTACCTTTGACGGGATCTCGGCAATGACACCATTGATCGGGGCGACCACGACCGACTTGTTCCGCTGATTCCGCGAACCGCGAAGCACCGCCGCCT
>JADYZI010000474.1 GCA_020853255.1 Acidobacteriota bacterium | reverse complement strand
TAATTATTGATGAGCTTGAAGATGTGAAGAAAACGTTCGGCGACGCCCGTCGGACCGAGATCGTAGATGCGGACGTCGAGCTTTCCATCGAAGACCTGATCAAGGATGAGGACGTGGCGATAACCGTCACCAAAGCCGGGTATATCAAACGCACGCCTGTCGCTACTTACTCGCGTCAGGGCCGAGGCGGCAAAGGCCGGTTGGGTGCGACGGCAAAGAACGATGATTTTGTCGAGCATTTGTTTGTCGCATCGACGCACGCCTATCTGATGATCTTTACCGACGACGGGCAGGTGTACAAGATAAAGGTACACGAGATCCCTGAGGCGGCGCCTGCCGCTCGCGGAAAGGCTGTGGTCAATCTCGTGCAGATCTCAGGTGAGCGGAAGCTGGTCGCCGTGATGCCGGTGCGTGATTTTGGCGAAGAGGTCTATCTGACGATGGTCACGAAAAACGGCGTTATAAAGAAATCGGCTTTGGCCGACTTCCAGAACATCCGTTCGAACGGGATAAATGCCATCAACATTGACGAAGGCGATGAACTGCTGGATGTGATACGCACGGACGGAAAACAGCAGATCTTTGTGGCCACGCATGACGGCATGGCGGTCCGGTTTAACGAGACTGACGTCAGGCCAATGGGCCGTGCGGCCCGCGGCGTACGCGGTGTGAATCTGCGAAAAGGTGATTTCGTCGTCTCCGTCTGTGCCGTTTCTCAGGAAGGGAATGAAAAGATACTCTCCGTTTCCGAACGAGGCTTTGGCAAGCAAACGCAGGTCAACAGCTATCGCCTGACAAAACGCGGCGGCATCGGTGTTATCAATATGAAAACGACCGAAAAGACCGGCAAGGTCGTTTCGGCATTCCCGGTCGATGAGGACAGCGAGATCATGATAATCACGCAGCAGGCAAAGCTTATTCGCCTCGGTGTTGACAAGATCCGCGAAACCGGCCGCAGTGCCCAGGGTGTTACCCTGATAAAATGCGGCGATGATGACCTGGTCACCAGCGCATCACTGCTTGCGGCCGCGGAGGACGAAGAGGATTGATCGCCTTGACGGCGCCCTATGCGAAGCCGTGGTTCAAAGGGCCACGGCTTTTTTATTCGAACAAACGGAGAACGAAAAAGTAAAACGGAAAATTGGATGGGCATTGTTTTCAGTCTGTATGGATCAGATCTTACTCGAACAATCCCGGCGTTGTATTTTTGTTTGAAAGTTCCAGCCCAAAATGTTCATAACCGAGCCGTGTTGCCATTCGGCCACGGGGAGTTCGGTTGAGGAAGCCGATCTGTAAGAGGTAAGGCTCGATCATTTCTTCGATCGAGTCTTTCTCTTCGTGCAGGGCCGCGCAAAGCGTGCCCAAGCCGACCGGGCCGCCGTCAAATTTTTCGATTATCGTGAGCAGGAACTTCCGGTCCATCTCATCCAGGCCGAATGTATCGACCTCCATACGGTTAAGTGCATCGTTGGCGACGAATTCCGTGATCTTGCCTTCGTGGTCCACCTCGGCGTAGTCACGCACGCGGCGAAGAAGCCGGTTTGCGATACGCGGCGTACCGCGAGAACGCCGTGCGATCTCGTGCGAGCCGGTCGGGTCTATTTCTATATTCAGTATTCCGGCAGAGCGTTCGACTATCCGCTGCAGTTCTCCGATCCCGTAAAAATCCAGATGAAAGATGATCCCAAAGCGGCCGCGGAGCGGAGCGGTGATCATGCCGGGACGCGTTGTCGCACCGACAAGCGTAAATTTTGGCAGCTCCAGCTTTATCGACCGCGCCGCCGTGCCCTGACCGATCATCAGGTCGAGGCTGTAATCCTCCATCGCCGGATATAGGATCTCTTCGATCGCGGGATTCAGCCGGTGGATCTCATCGATGAACAGCACATCGCCTTCTTCCAGATTGGTCAGTATCGCCGCCAGATCCCCGGCCTTCTCAATGATCGGCCCGGCGGTTGTTTTCAGCGTCGAGCCCATCTCGTTGGCGACGATGTTCGAGAGCGTAGTCTTTCCAACTCCAGGCGGCCCGGTCAATAGAATGTGGTCCAGGGCCTCGCGCCGCTTCAGCGCCGCTTTCATAAAAACGCGCAAGTTGTCCTTAACCTTCGCCTGGCCGATGTACTCGGCCAGATGCGCAGGACGAAGCGTCGCCTCGAAGCGTTTTTCTTCGGGGGTGAGATCTTCGTCCCTAATGTCAACTGCAACGCTTTGTGCCATTTCTCTTTTTAACGCTGCGACTTTGCGGGAAGAAGATTTGCCCGCAGAGCCGCAAAGTCGCAGAGCAAATCATTTAAGTCAGAATACCAACCCCTTGTTATAAAGTGCCAGAATATCCATCGAAAAAGCCACTGTACAATGGAGCACCATTCCGAGCCAGATGCTGCCGTTTCGATAGCTAAGCCAGCCTAGAAAGATGCCCGCGACTATCGCGGCGAGTGTTTCGGCGGGCGGCTTGCCGAAGTGGATCATGCAATAAGGCACCGTCATAACGAAGATCGAATAAAGCCCGAGGCTTCGTTTCAGGCTATGCACCAGAAAGCCCCGGAAAAAGAACTCGAGGCCGAAGAATTGGATGAAGTATATCAGTTCCCATATCAGCAGCGTCCTTCCGATATACGGCTCGCCGTTATAGATCCGCAGGAACGGATATTTTGCCGCAAAGCCGCCCGTGAGCGACATTAGATAAACTAGCGGAAGCATTACCGCCGTACAGGCGGCAAGAAGTTTCCAGAAGCCTGGTTCCATCCGCGGGAGCAGGCCGAAATCACGAACGTTCGCCTTCCAGCCGAATCTGATTATCAGGAACGGCCCGACTACATAGACGGTTGTTACAAGCGTCACCCACCAGGCCAGGCCCGCAAGATTGTTGTTGCTGGTATTGGTTATCAGATCGCCGAACCATTTGAGCGGCGTGTCGCACAGAACGCCCGCAACCGATTCGGTGTTCTTTAGGTAATACGTGCAGGTCAGCCCGAACGCCGTGTAGACAAGCGCAATGATCACCCGCCGGTCGAGGGCAGATATGTCACGGCGGATCTGATCGAAAATTTCGAGCATTCTTCCATTTGGAGAGGCCCGTGCGTGAGCAAGGGCGCGGACTCAAGCGTGAGCCCCACGCCTTTGCCGATGCGCGGGCTTGCGCAACTGCTATTTTGCAAGCCTCTGAAGTGCGGCCCGCAGCAGCCTTTGTACATTTTGTTCGACGCCGTCCTGTCTTACCTGCTGCAGTGCCTTTTCGGCCGCGGCCTTTTGATAGCCCAGATTTACAAGCGCGGAAAGAGCGTCATCGTAAACGCCTTCCGAACCAACGCCTTCTGCGGCGCTCATCGATGCCGCCGCGGAAACACCAGCCGCAAGTTCGGCTACTTTGTCCCGCAATTCGATCACCAACCGTTCTGCGGTCTTGCGGCCGACGCCCGGGATCGATGTGAGTTTTGCAAGGTTTTCCGTTCTCAGGGCCGCAACTATCTCGTCTGCACTCATGCCTGAC
>JADYZI010000473.1 GCA_020853255.1 Acidobacteriota bacterium | reverse complement strand
GGGCACTGGATTGTCTTTCACGCTTTCGCCGAAACCGGATCGAGCCGCGACAGTCCAGGCTGCGTGATGACCTTCGTTCATTCTTGAACCTCATATACACGCTTGGCATCCGGGACAATTCACGGACCGAGTTTTGGGGTTATTTCTACCGGCTGATCCGTCATCACTCCGAACATTTTGCCCACGGCCTAACGCTGGCCGCGATGGGGTACCATTTCCGCCAGATCACAGACAAATATTGCGAATAACCTAATTCCGAGACCGAAAACCGAGCCTGTCGAATGCGGCATTCTGAGCGGCAGAAGGCCGTCCGGTCCGTTCCGTGTTACATTTACACGCGGACCAGTCGACTATGTTCTACTTCTCAAAACCTGATAGGACCCAGATAAATGAATTTCTCGATTCGGCCGCTCGGCTGTCTTTTTCCTACCCTGACATCGGAGCGACACGAGGCGAATTGCCGGGAGCCTATTCTTATTACGATCATAACCGCATCCTGATCGGCAACGGCGACAGGGCGTGGGAGCACGCCAAGCAAGTGGTAAGAGGCTGGAAAATGTTCGACCTCGGCTGGTGCGGCATCTGTTGGCCGGATACGCCGATCGAGGAAGGCCGGAATGTTGCGATGATGGCGCGGCATCTGGGTTTTTATAGCCTGAACGCCGCTCGGATCGTTTACACAATCGACGAGCCAAATCGATTCGGCTTTACCTACGGAACTCTTGCCGATCATGCAGAATCGGGTGAAGAGCGTTTTTTGGTCGAACTCGACGGAACTACCGGCGAGGTGTTTTACGACCTTTACTCGTTCTCGCGGCCAAGCCATCCCTTGGCCAGGCTCGGGTATCCATACGCCAGATATCTCCAAAAACAGTTTGTGGCAGATTCGAAAACGGCGATGTTGAACGCGGTGCGTGCAGGCTGATCCTACGCGGCCTTCGAGCCAAAGGACACAAAAGGCCCGACCTCGAAGATCTCGAAACCAGGCCGATCTGATAATTTGGAAACTGCTTATCCCTTCGCCTTTTTTATCTCTTCGACCAAAACCGGAACGGCCTCGAACAGATCGCCCACGATCCCGTAATCGGCAATGTCGAAGATCGGGGCCTCAGCGTCCTTATTTATCGCGACGATCGTGCCGGCGTTCTTCATTCCAACAATATGCTGGATAGCTCCGGATATTCCCAAAGCAATATAGACCTTTGGGGCAACGGTTTGGCCAGACGAGCCTATCTGCCGATCGATCGGCAGCCAATCGTTATCGCAAATGGGCCGCGAGGCGGCAAGATCGGCACCGAGAACATCTGCCAATTGCTGGGCAACGGCAATATTCTCCTGCGACTTGATCCCGCGCCCGACCGCAACGATGATCTCGCTTTTTGTTAGATCGACAGAGGCCTTTGCCTCCTGAAACGGCTCTTCCGGGGTCATGCGAAGTTCGCCCACCGCCACATCCATCGATTCGACCGCCGAGCTTCCCTTTGCCGCATTGTCGCCGCGGAACGCACCTGACTGGAACGTCACAAAATACGGCGCTTCGCCGCCGACGGTCACATCGGCGTCAAGTTTGCCAAGAAAGATGCGCCGGGTAAGGACAAGTTTTCCACCCTCCGCACGATAGCGGATCACGTCACCCACGACCTCACGTCCAAGACGTGCCGCTACTTTCGGCGCGAAGTCCCGGACTTGGTAGGTATGCGACATCACAACATACTGCGGACCTGTCGCTTTGATAACGTGCTCCCACGCATCGGCATAACCGTCGGGAGTATAGGTTCCTAGCTTCTCGTTTTTCGCAACGATCACTTTTTCCAGATCGTAACCGGCGATCTGCTGAGCAAGCGGGCATTCGCCGCTGCCGCACGGGATGACGGCCGTTGCCTTGAGGCCAAGGTCCTTTCCTATCGCTTGCGCCGCGGCGATCGCTTCAAGCGACGTTTTGGTAAGAACGCAATTCTTGTGTTCAATGAATACCAGGATCATAGATCTTCTTTTAATAATTCTGCGCCTTTGCGGCACAGCGGGTGTTTACACACCAACCGCAAAAGCAGAGTTGCTCGACTATAGAACTCTAACTTCGGCCTTCAGCTTCTCGACCAGTTCGACCGCCCCCGCCTTCGCATCTCCATTGCCCAGCAATTGCGTCTGCTTCGTTTTCAGCGGAAGATAGACCTTCTGGATCGTTTGCTTCCCGGCGAGATCGGCTATCGTCGGCGCCACCTCTCTGATCTCTTTCTTCTTCGCGGCCATAATGCCTTTCAGCGAGGCATAGCGGATCTGCGAAATACCGGATTGAATTGTCAAGAGAGCGGGCGTTTGGTACGTAAACCATTGGTACCAGCCGCTCTCAAGTTCGCGCTTTAGGCGGACCGTCCCATTAAGCTTTGATCGGTCAACCTCGATCACGATGGTAGCGTGCGGAATGCCGAGCAGTTCCGCGAGGATAACTCCGGTCTGGCCGTAACTGGAATCATCTGACTGCAAACCCGTGAAAACAAGGTTTGCGTTCTCGTCCCTGATCGCCTCTGCGATGGCACTCGCGATCTGAAATGGAGAGAGGTTCTTCGAATTTTCGACAACGACGTGGATAGCACGATCGGCACCGCGAGCAAGAGCGTCCTTTATCACGGTCTTTGCTGATTGCGGCCCCAAAGAACAAACAACGACCTCGCCATCGCCCTTTGCTTCCTTCATCCGCAATGCTTCTTCGAGGGCGTAACCGTCCGATTCGTTCGTCTGCTGGGCAACGTCCGCCTCATTGATCCACTTTTCATCGGCGGAGATGCGCAAGACCGCGTCCTTGTTCGCGACCTGCTTCATTAGAACAATTATTTTCATATAATAAAAATGAATGGTCATTCATTCATAGAATATAACGCGAACGTACCAGGGCGAAGTGCCCGAAACGCCCGTTACAATTAACTATCGTAGCGTTTGAATATCAGGCACGCATTCGTGCCGCCAAACCCGAAGCTGTTCGACAAGGCATATTCTACTTCAGCATCGCGGGCCGTGTTCTGGATGTAATCCAGATTACATTCGGGATCAGGAAACTCATAATTGATCGTCGGCGGCAGCTTTTTATCATGGATCGCCAGGACCGACAAGACAGCCTCGATGCCGCCCGCGGCGCCAAGGGCATGGCCGGTCATCGATTTCGTAGAACTGACCGCCAGCGCATCCTTAGCATGATCACCAAAGACCTGCTTTATGGCCATTGTCTCAAACTTGTCGTTGTACGGGGTCGATGTCCCGTGTGCATTCACATAGCCGATCTGTTCGGGCGAAATGCCTGCATCCTTGATCGCCCGCTGCATAACGCGAATAGCACCGGATCCGGTCTCATCGGGCATCGTGACATGAAACGCATCACCACTCATTCCGTAGCCAACGATCTCGGCGTAGATCTTTGCCCCGCGGGCCTTCGCAAACTCAAGTTCCTCGAGGATCAGAATGCCGGAACCTTCGCCAATGACGAACCCATCGCGTTCAGCATCGAATGGACGCGACGCGTGCTTCGGATCATCGTTGCGGGTCGACAAAGCACGCATAGATGCAAAGCCTGCGACCGACATTGGCGTTATGGCGCTTTCCGCACCACCGCAGATCATCGCGTCCGCATCACCGCGTTCGATCAGGCGAAAACTATCGCCGATAGCATGTGCTCCGGCCGAACACGCCGTAGCGGTAGCAGAATTCGGGCCTTTGGCCCCGTGCCGGATCGACACGTTGCCTGCCGCCAGATTCACTATCGCCGAAACGATAAAGAATGGTGACACGCGGTCTGGCCCGGAGTTAAGCAGCTTCTCGTGCTCGCGTTCGATCGCCCAGAAATCACCGATCCCGGAACTGATATACGTTCCGACCATTTCAGCGTTCGACGTGTCTATTACAAGGCCGCTGTCTTTCATCGCCTCGTCCGACGCGGCAAGGGCAAAATGCGTAAAAGCTCCCATCCGCCGCGCTTCCTTCTTGTCCAGGAAGCTTAGCGGATCAAAGCCTTTCACCTCGCACGCGAACTGAACGGGAAACTTTTCGGTATCGAACTTCTTGATGTAGTCCGCACCATTCGCACCGTTCAACATGCCGGCCCACGTCGTCGGCACATCGTTACCACATGCCGTTACCAACCCGAGGCCTGTAACTACAACGCGTCTTTTCATAAGTCAATGGATAATGGAAAAGTGACAATGGACAATAAAACCGCTCAGGTTATCGTCCACTATCCATTGTCCGCCGCAAGTTACCCCTTGTGTTGTTCAACGTACGCGTAGGCGTCGCGAACACTCTGGATCTTCTCGGCGTCTTCGTCAGGGATCTCGATGTCGAACTCCTCTTCAAAACGCATTACAAGTTCAACAAGATCCAGCGAATCCGCACCAAGATCTT
>JADYZI010000472.1 GCA_020853255.1 Acidobacteriota bacterium | reverse complement strand
CGTTGATGAGCAGGTAATAGTAACCGTTCCCGCAGCCCGCGTATTCCAGCGATAAGAAACCGCGAAAGTCCCCGGTCTCCGCGTTGAAATCCGTTTCGATCGATATGTCGTACCCGGCGAACTTCGCCCAACGGCCGGTGATAAATGCCCCAACTGACCTGTTATGGATGGATTCGCGAAGCCGTTCGATCTCGCGCGGATACTTTTTTGCGATCCGGTTCAGCGAGATCACCTTGCCGTCGATATTGGTACCGGTCGTTATGTGCAGCTCGTACAGGCTTTTCGGACGCGGGTTTTTACCCTTTTCCCAGGAATTCGGCTCGACAACGTCGTTTCTCCACGCATCGAAATCCGGAAGCTCCAGGCAGTCGCGAATGAACGGATTCGTAAAACTCGCCTCGCCCGCCATCCGCTTGTACTTTTCGATGATGCGGTATTCTTTTCGAAGCTTTTCTTCGCCGGTCGGTGGGGGCTTGGGATGTATGAATTGTGCGTAGCGCGAAAGATCGGATTCGTACACCAGGTATCCGCGTCGGCTGCCGCGCGGTTTGAACCTGCACAGGCCGCCATTGTCCGAGATAAAGAACCGATCTTTCTTCCCGTTAGTACCTACGGCGCCAATGATTGAGCCGTTCTTTACGGCTTCGTGAAGTTCCTGGTATTTCATATCTAGTCGGATCTGATCGTCTCGAAAGCTTTTTCGATATTGTCGAAGTTCTGATGGCGGTCACACTCGACATAACCTTCCCCCTCGTGAAGCGAGACCTTCCGACCGAGGATCAAAGTTACGCCTACGGTTGTGCCGTTGCGGTAATATTCGCGGCCAGGAAGGCTGATCGATCTGGTAACTCGAATGCCGGGCAGGATCGAGCTCCAAAACCGCCTCCCCGAAACATTCCCGGGCGAGCCGCCCTCGCCGAGGATGACCGCGAACCGGCCGCCGCTTGCGAGACGGCGAAGCGCGGACTCGACGTGTCGAAATCCGAACTTATTCCGATTCTGTTCCACACGGCCGCCGCTTGAAGAGAATGGTGGATTGACCAATACCGCGTTAGGGGCAATGCTCTCCGGCAAAAAGTCATCGATGAATTCGGCATCATGACCAGTCGGAGCGAACCCGAGCAATTCCGATAGACTGCGCCGTCTCGCGTCGATCTCATTAGTTGCAACCGCGGCTCCCGCAGCTTGTGCCCAGACCGCAAGACTCCCTGTACCGCAGGATGGTTCAAGCACGGTATCGCTGCCGCTTAGGTTCATCAGGTACGCGGCAAGGTATGCGATCGGTGCCGGAGTGGAAAACTGCTGATAAGTAACCTGAGTTGTACTCCGCCACGATTGGGTCGGCAGACTTTGTTGCAGCGGTCTAAGTATTTCGGTGCACGCTCTGCGGGGATCGTCCGAAGACAACAGCGGTTTCCCGTACTTTGTCGCTATGAGGTAGTTAATTGCTGTTTCCGCGATCTCATGACATAGATGCGGATCGGTCGCGAAGTTATCGACTCCGGCATCCCGACAATTCGTCAGTAACTCATGATTGTTTAGCTGTCTCCCCGAATCGATGATCGCGGCGATCTGCTCGATTAGGCCTAAAGGAATGCTCGGGGATTCGTCAGACTGACACATCATACCTTTTGCCAGCCGCTTGTTTCCGCTCTACGCGAAGATAGTTGACCACTCGCCTGTTTCAGACATTCCGGGGTTAGATATTTGAGCCATTCGGCCACGGTAAGATATTCCAGGCGAGTGCCGGTGAGTAATGCATCGTCCAGGCCCTTGGTGCGTTTGTCCCAAGTTACGATCCTGACGTCATCTTTGTACGCATAGGAATTCTGATCCGAGCGGCGAAGCCTAACTAACGCCGCTAGCGCTCGTGTCACGTGGGGATTGGTAAAGCTGTCATTGTCGAATGCGATCTCGAGCGGTCGTCCCCTTGCTGTCTGCACGATCTCGCGATGAGCGGTAGCGACACCGCTGTTGCCAACAATATATCTGTCAGTTAAAAGCTTCTGCGCCGTTGCCGCCTTCAGTGCTCCTTCCGTAACCAGAACCGGTTTGTCTAACCGTGAACCGGGATTGGCGTGATGCAAAGGAGCCCCCGGGCCGCAGCCCATGCGTTCTTTCGATGAGGAAAGCCACAGATAATTCCCGGACCTGTTTTGGACATACTTCATGAACCGTATTTGGCAGGCGCAAATGAGCCCGTCTCGCCCCGTGAACGGGATCAGCATCAGATCATCGTTCGAGTCGAATTTGCTCCAAAGACGCGTTTCGCCATTTGCGTCCTTCCAGAAACCAGGTATTCCTATCAATGAAATGGCCTCTCTGTCGAACTCCTTCCCGACCTCTTTGACTAGCCTCTCGACCAGAGCCGTTCTTTCATTGACTGTCCTTGGAAGGCTTCCGAAATGGGAATCGTCGGAAATGCCTCGTTCGCGTAAGCCCCCGCGCCCGTTCATGATCGCGTAGTTAGTTGAGGCAGGAGAAAACTCGATCAGCTTGCGGTAAACACGGTCCTTTATCGTAGGCGAAGTCAGGAGGCTTGAAACTATAAAGGTACTGCGTTTGGGAGTTCGATAGAAAGTTCGGTTGAACTCCAAACCGGAATAGCGATCGTAGTAGACTCCCCAACCATGCCGGCTGACACGATCCGCGTTCAAAGTAGAGCGGGCGCAGAATGCGATGGTTTCCGTCGTCGTGGTGCTGCACCAGTCGGATTTTCCGCAAATGCCGCACGGACGTTTCTTTGAGACTCGTCGGTATCCGGTAGCGGTCATCTCTTTCGGTTTTCTCCCTGTCCCGGGCGCTGTCCGCCGCATGTTTTCTCGTCCGCGGTGAGACGGTCGGCGTCGCGAAGCTCGACACTGAAATAAGCCCGTATGTACTGCAAATTCCTCATGAGACAGTTTTGCGCTTTTCGTAGCAGAAACTATCCGCCGCTTTTTTGTTAGCGTTGCCAAGACAGATCGGACTTATTAAAAATACAAACTTTCAGTTAACGCTTGACTCTGGAGTTAGGTCAAGGGTGTACAATGTTTGCTGATGGACGATTCTTTTCGCATTGGTGAGGTTGCAGAGCGCTCCAGAGTGAGTATCGATACAATTCGATACTACGAGCGGCGGGACTTATTGCCGAAAGCGCCGAGAACGACTGGCGGCTATCGCTTATTCACGTCGGAAGCCGTGGAGCGCGTACTTTTCATCAAACAAGCGCAGGAATTGGGCTTTTCGCTCGATGAGATAACCACCCTACTTTCCACCAGTGGTCCGACCGAATGCAGAGGCGTGCGCGACCTTCTCGACGCCAAGCTCACGGAACTGAACGCTCGGTTGAAGTCGATGAACGAGTTTCATGACAAGCTGACACGTTATCTGGCGGAATGTGAAGAAGAGCTCAAGAAACATCCTGATTCCGCCGAGTGTCCGGTCGTCGATGAAATCGCGCACTCGTCAGATGATAATCAAGCTTAAAATAAGAACTAATGAAGGAAATAGCAGTTATGAGAAAAGAAAATATTTTCGTTGGAGGTGGGATTGCAGCGGCAATCGTCTCAAGTCTTTGCTGCATTCTCCCGTTGATTGCCGTTATTTTCGGCCTCGGAGCTTTCGGCGTTGCTTCTACTTTTGAAGCGTTGAGACCGTATTTGTTGGTATTGGCGTTTGCGGCCCTCGGATACGGATTTTACCACATCTATTTTCGCCGAAAGGAATGCGCTCCGGAGGAGAGTTGTGCGGCTAAGCCGGTCGATAAGGTCAGCCAGATCTCTCTTTGGATAGCGACTGTAGTGGTAATGGCGTTCGCACTGGCACCGTACTATACCGGCTACATTGCGGCGGCAATCACTGCTCCTCGCCTTCAGACGACGGAATCTGCACCTGTTGTCTCTCCAGATGAGTCCACCGCTAAGAAAACTATTGTCCTGAATGTACGCGGTATGACCTGCGAGGCCTGCGAAACGCACATTGAGGTCCCGTTGAGAAAGCTGCAAGGCGTTATCTCCGCCGAGGCAGATTACAAAAAACACAACGTGACGGTCGTTTACGATCCCGCACAGGTGACGGTCGAAAAGATCAAAGAAACGATAACCGCTACCGGTTACGAGTTGTTCTGAATGAGTAATAAGCACTTTGTCATATTTCTGTTGGTCGCTGTCTCGATAACCGTAGCTTCCTGTAACAGAGGCGATATTGCCATCAGTTCTGTCAACAATGGCGGGAATACGAACAGTTCGTCGAACGAAGCCAACAAGGGATCCGGCGGTCACGTAACCGTCCTCACCGGTGACGATATCGCCTCGGTCACAATGCGCTCGACGCGTTTTCGCTGAGTGTCTTGTACCAAACGCGTAGTTGACGCGCTTAATGCAGAAGCAGGAATCAGCAATGTCGAACGTATCGCCGGGGTCGTGCCGCTGACATTGATGATCCGTTTCGATTCGCAGCAGACCGATCCCAGCCGCATCGGAGATGTCGCCAGACAGGCGCTTGAATCCGACCCGGATAATAAAGGCCCAGTGTCGGTGACCGTCGAATCGGAGAAGTAGATGATCCATAATTTCGACCTAGTTGTGATTGGAACTGGAGCAGGCGGATCAACTGTGGCCCATAAATGTCGGAAGGCTGGTTGGAAGGTTGCGATAATCGATTCCAATCCGTTTGGCGGCACATGCGCGTTACGAGGATGTGATCCTAAGAAAGTACTTGTCGGAGCCGCGGAGCTAGTCGATTGGAATAGCCGAATGAAAGGAAAGGGCTTTTCCGCCGATGATGAGATCGACTGGCAGCAGCTCATGGAGTTTAAGAGGACTTTCACCGAACCTGTTCCTGCAAACACAGAAAAGACATTTACAAAGGCGGGTATTGCCACGTTTCACGGCCGCGCGCATTTTGTCGATAAGGCGACCCTTCAGATCGGTGCGGACACATTGACCGGTCGATACCTACACATTGCTGCGGGAGCTAAACCGGCTGTCTTGAGCATCGGGGGCGAAGAACATCTCACAACCAGCACTGAGTTTCTCAACACCGAACAACTGCCGAAGCGAATCGTTTTCGTTGGTGGCGGGTACATCACTTTTGAATTCGCACATGTCGCAGCCCGGGCGAATGCCAAGGTTCAGATCCTTCATCGCGGAGCCCGTCCCCTCGAAGGCTTCGACCATGATCTTGTAAACACGTTGGTACAGGCGACACGGAGCTTGGGCATCGAGGTCAATTTAGGCGCGACAGTGGAATCTGTCCGAAAGGGCGGCGAACGGTTTATCGTAACAGCCTCAACTGCTGATTCGAGCGAGACTTTTGAGGCCGATATGGTCGTCCACGGAGCGGGACGTGTTCCAGACATTGACGATATCGATCTTGAAATCGCGAACGTCGAGCGGGATAAAAAAGGGATCGTGGTGAATGAATATCTACAGAGCGCCTCAAACCCGGCGGTATACGCGGCAGGTGACGCGGCGCACAGCGGCGGACTTCCGCTTACGCCTGTTGCTACGATGCAGGGTCACATCGTCGCAAGCAATTTGTTAAAGGGAAATCATCGTCAACCCGACTATTCGGGAATACCGACTACTGTTTTTACAGTGCCGCCATTGTCGTCGGTGGGATTGCGGGAAGATGAAGCCGAGAAACAAGGATTGAAATTTAATGTGAAGTACGAAGATACCTCCGAGTGGTATTCGTCGCGGCGGGTCGCCCTGAAATATTCCGCCTACAAGACTTTAGTTGAAAAGGACACAGATCGAATATTAGGGGCTCATCTTTTAGGCGCTCACGCGGATGAGGTCATCAACATTTTCGCTCTTGCGATCCGTAATGGGCTAAAAGCTAAGGATTTGAAAACGATGGTCTATTCATATCCAACCAGCGCCTCCGACATCAGTTATATGGTCTAGTGAATTTATGATAAACGTTGACAACAACACCGTGTTCGAATCTGAAATAACCTGTCCTGAGTGTGGTCACAAAAAGATCGAGATCATGCCCACAGATTCGTGCCTCTTTTTCTACGAATGCGAAGCCTGCCGAGCGATGCTCAAACCCGAGCCGGGCGACTGCTGCGTTTTCTGTTCCTATGGCTCCGCGAAATGTCCGCCGAAAACAAGTGGACAGCCGTGCTGCTGAGGTTAGATCATGACGCGAAGAAAGACTTGGCTGATCGTCGCCGGAGTCGTGCTGTTGGGCTTTGCCGGGCTCGTTGTTTACCAGTTCAGCGGCGGCAAGGAGTATTCAACTGATATGCAGGAGTTGCGCGCACAATTTAACGCCGATAAAGGCAAAATTCGGCTGCTTATGCTGCTCTCGCCCACCTGAGGGCACTGTCTTCGGGGGGCCTCCGAAGTTCAGTTGATGTTGAGCAAAATGCCCGATCGCGATGTTGAAGTTTACTCCGTCTGGGTTCCTATCCTGGCGTCTGACGCTCAGGTAACTGTCGGTCGGGCGACAAAGTTTGTGCCAGATGGCCGCGTCAAGCATTATTGGGACAATGAAAGCGAACTCGTAAAAGGCTTCGCACCGGTTCTAGGTCTTGGCGACCGGCCTGCGTGGGACGTGTACTTGCTCTATGATAAGGAAACTGATTGGAATAACGCTCCTCCGAAACCGATATTTTGGCAGGAGCAGCTAGGAATTTCGGACGAAACCACGCTCGATACCGGAAAGATGTCCGTCGAGATCAAGAGACTCCTCGAGAAATAGGTACTTTTATATGTCGCTAACCATAAGCGAGCTTGTTGTTTACACTCCGGCAAAGGATTTCGAGGTCTCCAAGAGCTTTTACACGGCCCTTGGCTTCGAGTTGACCGAAGGCTTCGGCGACACGATGGACTGCCGACTTGGCAACGCCGTTTTTCGCTTACAGAATTACTACGTGCAGGACTTGGCGAACAACTTCATGATGAAGCTCCAGGTCGACGACGTGGATGAATGGTACGAGCATGTAAAAAAGGTTGTTGGCGACGGCAAGTACGGTTCGGCCAGACTGTCGGCACCTGAAATGGTCGGTGGTGCGAAATTACTCCACGTGGTTGATCCATCCGGCGTGCTACTGATCTTCGTCCAGTGATTTTGCTTGGCTGTTTGGCCTAATACTTCGGCTTCATCTCCTCCAACCGCCTGTCCATATCTCTGAAAAACCCCGTCACAACCGTCGATACCATCCGCAATCGGGCTGCTTCAATTGCTGCGATTTGGTTTATTGATGCGGCCTCAGTACGCCCCTCGAAATTCAGTTGATTTGCCCCTCTCTCCATTTCTGCAGACCGACGAATGCCGGAAAGCTGAATACCCGCTCCCTGACGCGTGCTTTGAGCTGCGATGCCACTCCCGCGATCAATCGCGGAGATGTTCTGTGACGCCTGGGATTCGTAGGCTTTATTGATATCACCTTGGTAGGTGTTTGAGGCCTCGATCTTCTTACCGGCGACGATATCCGTGTTGTTGTTCTGAAGAGCAACAGTGTCTTTTGTGGTCGAATCCATCCGTTTGTTAACTTCCTGGATCGGATGTTTCCCCCTCGACCAATCGAAGAGTTCCTGTCCGGTGCGGATCGGAACGGAAGTCCCGGCGATCGACGAACCGCCCGGTGTAAATTCATAGGTCTTCATACCGAACCGCTCAAGGTTGCCCTGGCCTCGCAGGTCGACCTCCTTCCAACCATCGAACGTCCGAGACTGCCGGGTACCTTCCGCCTCAGCCTGCATTCCGGTGATCTCCCGCCGAGTGGCGGCCGAACTACTCGCGATGCCGAAGGTCTTGTTCGCCTCGGCCAGGAGAGTTTGCGTCACCTGATTCGCTCGAATTTGGCCGAGACTTGTGACGAGGCCGCCTTCGACGCCGGCGACAGATGACACCAGTCTGGCATCGGTCGATTGGTTGGCGGCTTCGAGAGCTTTCTTCGCGGCAGCCTGTTCAGCGTTGTAGATACCTTGTATCTGGGTGTTCTCGGCCTGCCGATGCAGAGCGGCGCCAGCCACAAGTCCGTAGGTCTCAAGGGCCATACCCAGTGAAGAAAGCATCCATCCCATCGAGACCTGCGATACCCCTTCGTAAACCTGCCCTCGGAGGACGCGATAACTCAGCCACGGAACCAGAATGAAACACAAACTTGAAACGAAAAACAATGCGGTAACTATGAGAGCGCTCGAAGCGGGGTCGTAATTATTGTTCGTAATGATCGTCGCGGTCGTCGGATCAAGCGAAAACACGGCCTCGCCGTTGTAGATTGACAAAGCTAAGAGCCCTATCCCATAGCAGACATATAGAGTTACATCCTTTACGATCGGGAACGCGAGCGCGAAAGTGGCAACTCCCCAGCAGAACGGATAGAAGATCTGGTTCGCGAATTTCTCGTCGAACCCGAATGCCGAAAGGACCGGAGCCGCGAGTTTCAATCCGATGAGAATGAACAATCCCGAAACCGACAAGAAGATCGCACCGAACTTGATGATGTTCTGCCCGATGACCATGAACGTGAACACGCGCGGCATGTCCCACCCGAGGATGTTCATCTCGCTCGTGATGTCCTTAACGGTTGAGTTTTTGTCGGTGATGATGCCGACGAGTCCGGGCTCTCCGTTCGGAAGCCTCTCGGCGAGAAGCTCGTCCGGATCCTCGACCGCGAAATTGTTCTTGACGTACTGCTTCATTTTCTCGTCGAACTCTGCAATGAGCGAGCTGTTGTAGCCGCGGATGGGTCGCGCAAAGAATTTCCCCGTAATCGTTAAAGCGTCGATGATGAATGGACTTGCTCCGATGACAACCATAAAGACGATCGTTCGTATGCCCCACGCAACCAACTGCTCGGGACCTAGACCTCGGTTGTCATGAAATCTTCTAATGAATGCCACAATCAGAACAAAGCTTGCGATTATCCACGCCAGGAATGTCAGAATCGGCATCAACGGCCGAATGATCGTGTCGAGCACCGATCGAAAGAGCCATTCCTGTCCCGTCCGCATGAGATTTGTGATCTGCTCGCTAAAACTCGGTGCAGGCGGTTTGGGCGGGATCACCGGAACAGTCTGCGGCGTTGCGGTAGGGTTCGCCGGGTACTGGTTCTCGAATTGCTGCAACACCGGAGCCGGACTTCCGTCAAGCGGCGGCATAAAAGGAGAATCCGTATTGATCGTCAGGATCAGATCGTTCGCAGTGACCGGCTGGCCGTTCATCGTCCCGATCGGCGTCTGCCCTTCGACTCTTGGCGGGCGAGGACGAGGCGGCTGTTGACCGGCCGCCGTCGTCGAAAAGAGGCAGGCGAAGAGGCAGGACGCTAGCAGGAACGTGAGTGCGGCAGCCGTGCCGACAAATGTGTTCTTGAGTTTCATGACTTTTTCTTCGACTCCGATGGAAGTGTGCTCTTACGGAAGGGGACTTTGATAGACGTCGTCGTTCCAGATCTCGTATTGTTCGAGTTCGCGCAGAAAATCATCCGAGGCTCGCGTGATGCCGGTCATCATTTCGGTGGTCCGGCGGATCTCCTTCCCGAACTCGGTCATCTGCTCGATCTTGAGACCGTAGGCGATGAACTTCGCCTGGATCTTTGCTTCGAGCTCCCGAAGCTGGCCTTCGACGGTGGTAATGCGAAGGTTCACGGCCAGCATCTGGTCGATCAGGGACTGAACGCCATCCTGGTTGGCATCGGGATTTGCGGAGATAGCCCTTGTCGCGTCTGCGATCTTTTCCCGCTCCTCATAGAGTTTGGCAAGATCGAGTAGCATGTTCTCGCGGTCGAAGAGCATTCGCTCAAGCTCTGAGTCGAGCTTTGCCAGGCGTTCCAGGTTTGCCAAGTGTGCATCTGCACTACGGCCGATAGAATGGCGAAGGAAGTCGTCAAGGTCGCGTTTATTCGCTTCCATATCGAAAATTCCGTTCTTTAATCGTCGGGCGATATTCACGACGGAGTGTATCTGGCTCGTTATCGTCGCTTCGATCCTCTTTTTAAGTTCAAACGTGCCTCGGATAAGCCGCCCGAGCGTGGCGTAGGTCGTTATCAGCTGCTTGTGCCGCATGATCTGCTCGTCGACCTTGTCGAGAATGCCTCGCAGATTGGTGACGCTCTCGACCATTTTCTGGTACTGCCGCACAGCGTTCTCGTACATCTGTATGTAGTAATTTATCGTCTCGACCCAGCGAGCGGCTTCCTCGATCTTCTTCGCGACCTGGAGTGCGTATTGCGACGGGTCGAACACGGTCCACTGCGCCTGAGAAGGGCGCACATCGATGCCGATGAGTATCGATGAAAGAACAACTCCGAGGATCATTTGTCTAACTGTTCCGTTCCTATCCGTCATGCTTTCACCTCCAAGCCGCCAAGTTCGTTCAGATCGATGGGGGAGATCCCCGTGAGGCCGACCGCGGTCAATCCGCTCGGATACTTCGAGGCAAGCCACGAGACGACGATCTCTGGTGGAAGATCCGGACGAATATTCTCGACAAGCCGGCGGGCGTTCGCCTCGTTCGTATCATTGGTGTTAGCCCAGAGCATTGCGGGCGAAAGACGGATATCCGCCATCTGGACGATCTTGTCGACACCACTACCTATCACGAACACCCATTGCGTGTAACGGCCGTATTGGTTCCTGATCCCCCGTATCGCGTCGACGGTCTCGGGCGCCAGTTCGCAGTCGTCGGCAAGACGCTCGAAGCCGCCGATCTGTTTCCCGATCATTTTCACTCCGGAGTTTTTCACCAGATCGATGCCCGTGACGTTCGGCTGCTCAGGTGTGCCGGTGAAATGCTCATAGGCTTGCGAGAACAAAACAGTAACCAGGCCCTCTTTTCTTCCCGTAACGGTGGCTTCGGCGATAAGTTCTTGGATAGCAGGAAAGTGCCTGTTTATCTCGCGCATCTCGTCGCATAGGAAAAGGATCGGAGTCTTCTGGTTTCGGACATTCTCTTCCCCGATCTCCTGCATGATCTGGGCGCTGATGCGGAAACCGACACTTTCGCGGATCTTCTCGTCGAGGCTGCTTATTCCCGACAGCTCGAAAACATCGAACATTGATGGAGCGTCATAGTCAGGATGGGTAGGAGCATTGAGCCACGGGTCCTTTCGATGAATGTTCAGTTTCAGGTAAAGCTCGTTCGCCTGCCTCTCCTCGCCGGCGTTCCAGTGGTAGCTTTTCAGGATGTCGAGGAAATGTCCGAGGGTCGGCTGGAACTTCGGTCGGCCGTGACCGTTTCGCGGGAGAGCCATCTTATAGACCTCATCTATGACGGTCGAAGCTATCGCACTTGTGACCGCGTCCGTCTTAGGCGTTTTGCTCAGGATCAGAATGTCGGTGAGAACCATCGCAAGCTGCCTTTTTGTGGGAGGCCCGCCGTGCTCGATGCCCGGATAGTTCCAGATATTGATCGGTCTTGGATCTTTTTCGGTGAACTCTATCTGCCTTCCGCCGAATAGCCGACAGATGGGCTTGAACGAATGACGGTAGTCCATCACGCGCACTTTT
>JADYZI010000471.1 GCA_020853255.1 Acidobacteriota bacterium | reverse complement strand
TTCGGTACAACCGCGCGAAGCGGGCAAAAGAGATATACCGCGTCGGAGTTCGCGACCAGGCCGCCGCGAACCTTGACGTTGTCCGCCAGACCTATGAACTCGGATCGAAAACATTGCTCGATCACATCGCCGAGCAGCGGCGGTTTATTGAAACTGAGAACGGCTATATCGATTCCCTGCTTGAGGTTTATCTTGCACAAGTCGAAATATTGAGGACGTCAAACGCACCGGAGTTGATAAACAAATGAGCGAGAACGAGAACCTTGTCAATGCCATTGAAGCGTCGGCCTCTGGCCCGGCGGAAAGCGAAAGGGTGGATCGGCCAAGACGCCTCACGCCTGCAATGATCGGTGGACTCTTGGCCGCCGCGGCACTCGTCGCCTTTCTGCTTTATTGGCTTCTCGCCGGCGGTGGAACAAATGCCGGGCGGCCTGTCCCGCCGCCTCGAAATATCAGCTCTGACACGGCCGCTCCCGAACCGGCAGCGGGCCAGACGCTGACCATATCGCCCGAACAGCTCAAGAATGCGGGCATAACCATTGAAACGATCGGCGAGCAACTCACGGCCGAGAGCGGAGCCACAGCGGCCACCGGTGTGATCGAGCCAAACGCGTATCGACAGACACCGGCCATCGCGTTGGTCGGCGGCATAGTCCGGCGTGTTGTTCCGGAACTTGGTGATAATGTTCGAGCCGGCCAGACCGTCGCCGTAATTTTCAGTGATGAATTTGCACAAACGCAGTCGCGCTATGTCGCGCTTCGGACGGAAGTAGAGAATGCTCGTCGAAATTACGAACGTACACAACGGCTGGTCACGATCAATGCTCCCGGCCGGGCCGAGATCGAAGGGGCCGCAAAGCTGCGAAAGGACGCCGAAGCCACCTTTACCGAAATGCGGGCCCGATATGAGAGAACGACACGCCTTATTCAGATCGGTGCCGCAAGCCGCGAAGAACTAGAGCAAGATCAAACCAAACTGCATCACGCCGAATCCGAACTTGAACAAGCCCGCCTTCGTGAACAGCGTGCGGCCGCGATTCTGCCTATTAGTCCTGAGGTCCGTTCGGCGAACGAAGAGGCGCTGAATAAATTGCGCAACGCCGAAACCGAGCTTGCGGCTGTCCGCCAACGTCTGATCCTGTTCGGCTTGTCGAGTGTCCGTGTGGACCGTTTGACGTCTGCGTCGCAGGTTAACGCCGAGCTTGTCGTTCCCGCGCCCGTATCGGGAACCATCACCGCCCGCACCGTCAATTCCGGCGAGGTCATCGACGCAAATAAAGAAATTCTTAGGATAACGGATCTTTCAAGTGTTTGGGTGATCGCTCAGGTGTTTGAGCGCGACGCGGCCGGCCTTCAGGTCGGTGGGCCTGTCACGATCACATCGGATGCCCTTCCCGACCGAGTCTTCCGCGGCCAGATCGCCTATATCGACCCGCAGCTTGATGAGGCAACCCGGACAGCAAAGGTCAGGGTCGAACTCAGCAATCCCGGAGGGATCCTAAAGATCGGAATGTATATCCGGGTTGCTCTCAGCGGCCCTCAAACGGGCGGGCGCACAATGCCCGTAGTTCCCGTTGCCGCGGTACAGACGATCAATGATCAGCAAATGGTCTTTGCGGCCACCGCAGACCCGAACACTTTCGAACTGCGCCCGGTCCGCCTTGGCTCAACATCAGATGGGCGCGTTCCTGTCCTTGAAGGTTTGACCCAAGGCGAACGCGTCGTAACAAACGGCAGCTTCATGCTGCGGGCCGAGTGGCTGAAGTCACAGCAAGGTGGGATAGCCCATTAACACTGAACCGCGAACGCTATGATCTTATGACGGCCCCGTCGCGCTCACTCCAGTTCTCCCCCAGCGTTGTTTGACCAAAGCTTTGACACAACCTTCAACAGGACGAGGCCGCTTATGACAAATACGGTGAGCAGTGCAAATCCGTAGGCCATCCGTCCGTATAGAAAGTTGCCGATCGTGAACAGCGAGGACCAAATAACCGTACAGCCTGAGACCCAGCCCAAAAGAGCAAGCGGGATATTGTCGCCGTGGATCCTTACTTCTTCCTTCGAAATTCCCGCCTCGACGCGGATCTTTTCCCAACCGGGGCCTGCCGGATGGACCTTTCGGTAAAAATCGATCAGCGTCTGGCGATCGGTTTGGGGGCCGAAATAAGCGGCGAGAAGCCAGCAGACGGTCGTGATGATCACGGTAAGGATCAATTTCGGGGCCGATTCCAAAGTAAGTACGCCCTGACGTTCCAGCACGATAAACCCGACCGAGACGACAAACGAACCGATCATCGCGACAACCTCGCACCAAGCGTTGATCCGCCACCAATACCATCTGAGAAGATACAGCAGCCCTGTGCCCGCACCGACCTGCAGGATGATATCAAAGGCCTCCTTTGCTGAATCCAGAACAAATACAAGGGCCGACGAAAGGAAAAACAGGAGGATCGTTGCAACGCGTCCCATTGCGACGTAATGTTTCTCGCTCCCGTCGGCTTTTATGAACCGGCGATAAAAGTCATGGACGAGGTATGACGCTCCCCAGTTCAAATGGGTCAGAATGGTCGATGAGTTTGCCGCCACAAGCCCGCCGACC
>JADYZI010000470.1 GCA_020853255.1 Acidobacteriota bacterium | reverse complement strand
TCTCGGACGTCGCGTTCGGTTTGAGCGACCATTACATCTGGGACGGCGGAAGCCTCGTCGTCGATAAAAAGACGGGACGGCGTGCAAGCACGCAAGCCGCATACGATGAGCCCTCGAAAAATTTCGCGAACATGGTGGAGTACATCAAAACGTCGCTCGACTTTTCGTCGAACCGATGGCCCGGCGTCCCGTATCCCTATCCCAAGATGACGATCTTTCGCGGGTTTGCCGATATGGAATACCCGATGATGGCCAACGACAGCGCACAGGAGAGCCCCGAGATGCAGGAGTTCGTTGCGGCGCACGAGATAATGCACTCGTATTTTCCCTTTTACATGGGAATAAACGAGCGGCGTTATGCGTTCATGGAGGAAGGCTGGACCACCGCATTCGAATATCTGTTCAATGCAGAGACTTTCAACAGTGCGCTGGCCGAGAATTGGTTCAAGAACTTTCGCGTCCGCGGTTGGCTCCGCAATATGTCGTCCGACGCGGACATTCCGATCATGACGCCCGAGAACGTACTGACCGGCAACGGGTATGGAAATAATAAATACGGGCGTGCGGCCTTAGGTTATCTTGCGATGAAAGATCTCCTCGGCGATGCGGAATTCAAGCGCGTGCTGCACGGGTTTATGGATCGTTGGCATGGGAAGCACCCGACGCCGTGGGACATGTTCAATAGCTTCAACAACATCTCCGGCAAGGATCTGAACTGGTTCTGGAATTCGTGGTTCTTCACTTACGGCTATATCGACTACTCCGCGGCCGGCGTCGAGAAAAGAACTGACGGATCGTATGTGACCATTAAGAACGTCGGCGGCTTTCCCGCACCGGTCAATGTCGTTGTTACCTTCGAGGACAACACGACTGAAACGCTTCATCAAACTCCCGTGATATGGGAGAAGAATATGAAGGAGGCTGTCGTTCGCATCGCATCGCCCAAGCCGATCAAGAGCGTCGCGCTCGACGGCGGGATCTACATGGACTTCAACGATGCCAACAACAAATGGGTTGCGGCCGCAAAATAGACGCGCGGTTGTCCAGCAATAGAGACATTGGACATACAGAAGATGCGAGAATTTTCCTTCGGGAGGTTACAATTTTCTGTGTGTTCAATGTTTTGTGTTGAAATATAATTATGAGAATTGCGCTGATCGGATATGGGGCGATGGGGAAGATCGTCGAGCGGCTTGCTGTCGAGAGAGGGCACGAGATCGTGAGTTTTGTCGATGAAACGGCGTCGGGCCTGCCTGCCGGCGATGTCGCAAAGATGCTTACGGGCAGCGATGCCGCGATCGATTTTACGGTCGCCGAAGCCGTGACGCGGAATGTCGAGGCGTGCGTGATCGCGAAGGTACCGGTCGTTGTAGGTACGACGGGATGGAACGAACAGCGCCACGAGATCGAGCATCTGGTCACGTCGGGCGGCGGAGCGATGGTCTTCGGCGCGAATTTTTCTATCGGTGTAAACCTGTTCTACCGCATTGCCGAATATGCTGCTGAATTGTTTGCGAAATTTCCGGAATACGAGGTTTTTATCGAGGAACAGCATCATTCGCGCAAGAAAGATGCTCCGAGCGGCACGGCATTGAAGATCAAAGAACTCATATCAAGGCACGTCAATACTGGCGAGATCGCCGCAACGCGGGCAGGCAATATTCCGGGTACGCATCGTGTCGGGTTCGATGGAATGGCCGAGCAAATTCTGCTCGAACACACTGCACGTACGCGAGAAGGCTTCGCATTCGGTGCGATTCTCGCGGCTGAGTGGATAATAGAAAAGAAAGGATTCTATGAGTTCAGCGAAGTTATGGACGGGATGCTAACGAGATGATCCCTCGAGTAAAAATTTGCTGCATTCAAAACGAGCAGGAGGCTGCCGATGCGATAAGGTCCGGAGCAGATGCGATTGGGCTTGTCGGTGCGATGCCGAGCGGGCCGGGGCCTATCTCGGATGAGGAGATTTTCAGGATCGCGCAAACCGTGCCGCCGCCGATCGGGACGTTTTTGCTTACGAGCGAACAAACTTCGCAGGGCATCATAGGGCATCACGGGCGAACAAAGACGAACACGATTCAGATCGTTGACGAGCTAGCCGATCGCGGCTACGCGAAAATTCGGGGAGCGTTGCCGCATGTGAAGCTGGTGCAGGTGATCCACGTTGTCGGCGAAGAGTCTGTTGATGAAGCGTGCGAGTTGGCCGAACACGTCGATGCAATTTTGCTCGACAGCGGCAATCCGAAACTCGCGGTCAAAGAACTTGGCGGAACGGGGCGTCGTCACGACTGGCGTTTGTCACGACGAATTGTCGAAACCTGTAGCATACCCGTTTTCCTCGCCGGTGGGCTCAACTCATCAAACGTTCGCGAAGCCATCGACTCCGTGCAACCGTTCGGTCTCGATCTGTGTTCAGGCGTGCGGACGGATGGCAAACTCGATTTACCTAAACTTGAAAACTTTTTTATCGCAGCAGGATATTAACCACAGATAAACACAGATGGACACAGATAAGACCGAAACTTATTATCTGTGTTAATCTGTGTTCATCTGTGGTTGGGTTTGGTTTATGACGATGAAGATCAATTGGATGCGGGGTTGCGCGACGGCGCTGGCGACGCCGTTTCGAAAGGACGGTTCGATCGATGACGAGTGTTTTCGTTCGTTGGTCGAGAGGCAGGTGAAAGGCGGTGTGAAGCTGCTTGTGCCGTGCGGTACAACCGGCGAAAGCGCGACGATGGATGAGGCCGAGCGGCTGCATGTTATCCGTATGACGGTCGAGGTTGCCCGGCGCCTGAAAGCACATGTGATAGCCGGAACGGGGAGCAACAACACATCGGCAGTCATTGACTTTACGCGAAAAGCGCGCGAGGCCGGAGCCGATGCGGCCCTGATAGTTGCGCCGTATTACAACAAGCCGACGCAGGAAGGGATGTTCGCCCATTATTCTGAGGTCGCAAGGTCTGTTAAGGGCTTTCCGATCATGCTCTACAACGTGCCGTCGCGGACCGCGTCGAACATCTCAGCCGAGACGACGCTGCGGCTTGCCGAAAAACACGAGAACATCGTCGCAACGAAGGAAGCATCGGGGAACTATTCGCAGATAATGGAGATCATCAGGAACCGGCCCAGGAATTTCAAGGTCTTTTCCGGTGACGATGCGTCGGCGCTTCCATTGATGGCTCTGGGAGCCGATGGCCTTGTTTCAGTTTGCGCCAACGAGATCCCGAAAGAAACATCTCGGTTGGTCGAAAAGGCGCTGGACGGAGCATTTACAGCCGCAAGAAAGCTGCATTATCAAATCCTTCCGCTGATCGAAGCGAATTTTATTGAGGCCTCACCGGCGCCGTGCAAGTTTGTTATGAAAGAAATGGGGCTGCTTGAGGAAAACCTTCGGCTGCCCTTAGTGCCAGTAACCGCCGATACACGAAAACTCTTGAGCGGCATCATCAAAGAACTCAACATGATATAGAAAAATGAATCTAGACGATCTAAGATCACCCGGCGGGACACCGGGCGGAGTTTTTGAATTCGTTATCGGCCTCGCGATGACGATCTCGGGCGGCTATCTTTTGATCAGCCGTGTGATCGTGACCAGTGGTTTCTGGTATTGGGGCGGCTATAATACGTTCGGACTATCGCTGATACCGCTCATCATCGGGATCGCTTTAGTGTTTTTTAACGGGAAATCGATCATTGGCTGGCTGCTCATATTTGCAAGTGTGATCATAATCGGCTCGGGGATCTTAATGAACCTTCAGATATATTTTCAGCCGACCAGTTTATTTAACACGATAATAATGATCGTTCTTTTTGCAGGCGGAATCGGGATGCTCGCAAGATCGGTACTGGCCCACGACTAAACATATATGAAAAAACGATTTGCTGTCCTTCTGGCGTTCGCGCTAACTGTGTCGGTGCTGTCTCAATCAAAACCGCGGGCACGCGATATTGGTGTGCCTTTTGACGGAACGCCGGGGGCGAATAATGCCATCACGGATGTTAAGGGCGTTGAGGTTGGATATACGACTCTGATCTCAGGCGAAGGCGACAAGGCTGTACGCACCGGAGTTACTGCGATCTTGCCGCAGGGGAAAAGTTTTGCCGGCCGGTTGTTTGCCGGCTGGCACGCGCTGAATGGGAACGGCGAGATGACCGGCACTACGTGGGTAGAGGAATCGGGCGGGCTTGGCTCGCCGATCGTGATAACGAACACGCACAGCGTTGGCGTTGTACGCGATGCCGTGATCGAGTGGGGAGCAAAGAAGTTTCCGGGCGGCGGCTACTCCGGCGATTTCTCGCTGCCTGTTGTTACCGAGACATGGGACGGTTTCTTGAGCGATATCAACGGCTTTCACGTCAAGAAAGAACACGTTTTTGCGGCGCTCGATTCCGCCAGATCCGGGCCGATCGCGGAAGGCAACGTCGGCGGCGGAACGGGAATGATGGCCCATTCGTTCAAGGGCGGCACCGGCACAGCTTCGCGGAAATTAGACGAACGAGCGGGTGGATATACCGTCGGCGTGTTGGTTCAGGCGAATTACGGAAGCAGGCCTCTGTTCCAGGTTGCGGGCGTGCCGGTCGGCAAAGAGATCACCGACCTGCGGCCAACGCCAGGCAAGACGACAACATCGGCGATCGCAAATAAAAAGTTTGATGAAGGTGCAGGTTCGATAATCGTCGTTGTTGCGACTGATGCACCATTGCTGCCGCATCAGCTAAAGCGTCTGGCACAGCGCGTTTCGCTCGGCGTTGGCAATATGGGCGGCCGCGGCGAAAATTCATCCGGCGACATTTTTATCGCATTTTCGACCGCGAACGCCGCGGAATTTGGCAAGAATGAAGGAACCGCAAATATTCAGATGCTGCCGAACGACCGCATCAATATGCTGTTTTGGGCCGTCGCACAGGCGACCGAAGAAGCCATCGTGAACGCAATGGTCGCCGCCGAGACAATGACAGGCTACAAAGGCAATACGGCCTATGCACTGCCTCACGATCGACTGCAGCAGGCATTAAAGAAGTACAACCGGTTTGTTGAACCAAAGAAATAATGGATCTGAAACAAAGCATTGAAGGCCTGTTCACGCGGGCGGAATTCAACGACGATGACCGAACGGTTTACGAAGAATTCAAAACCGCACTTCGCACCGGTGAGATCCGTTCGGCGGAGCGTGATGCGGACGGTAATTGGCACGCGAACACATGGGTGAAGCAGGGAATCTTACTCGGTTTTCGTATGGGCAAGATGGTCGAGATGTCGCAAGGGACCGAGACCTTGCAGTTCTTTGACAAGGATACATTTCCTTTACGGCCGATGACGCTCGAAGATCGGGTTCGGATCGTGATTGGCGGTTCGGCGATCCGTGACGGAAGTTATGTTGCGCCGAGCGTCGTCGTTGTGCCGCCGGCGTATATCAACGTCGGTGCTTTTGTTGACGAAGGCACGATGGTCGATTCGCATGCATTGGTCGGAAGCTGTGCACAGATAGGCAAGCGGGTTCATCTATCGGCTGCGGCTCAGATCGGAGGCGTGCTTGAACCGGCCGGAGCGTTGCCGGTCATTATCGAAGACGACGTCCTTGTCGGCGGCAACACCGGCGTTTTTGAAGGCACGATCGTCCGCGAAAAGGCAGTTCTTGCGTCCGGTGTTATTCTTACCCGCTCAACACCGCTTTTCGACATTCCAAATTCCCGCGTCATCAAATCTGACGGCGACAATCCGTTAGAAGTTCCCGCCGGAGCGGTCGTCGTTCAAGGGTCACGCGAAATATCCGCCGGCTTTGGCAAAGAGAACGGCCTCTCCATCTACTGCCCGATAATCGTCAAATACCGCGACGAAAAAACCGATGCATCAACCAAATTGGAAGATTATCTGCGATAGTGCCAATAATGTTGGAAGGATTCAAAATAATAGGTAAAATCGAACAGATAGAGATCATTGCCATTGGCCGATCGATTCGAATTCTAAAATTTTTAAATAAGCAATTTGGAAAAGGTCGCTGGCGAAAATTAAAAGGCGTTGCCGTAGTCGAGCGAATTTCAAATGGGCGAACAAGACTTGCCGAGATTCACTGGTATGAGGCGCACGGTATTGGAAAACGAAACGGTAAGATCAAGCGTTGGCTGGATTAAGTTATGAATACAAAATTTGCAGTTTGTGTCGAAAACAAAGGATTTGAAGCATCATTGGAGATCGGAAAGTTGTATGAGGTTGTGACAGATCCAGACGCTGAGTCTGACGGCATGATTCGTGTCATCGATGAGGACGGGGAAGATTATTTATTCGAAGTGAAGAACTTCTATCCGTTACCGATACCGAATGACTTGGCCGCCGTGCTCCAACAACGAACGTAATTGTAATTCACTGATATACAAATGACAGAAACAGACGAAAAACATTCAACGGTTGATGAAATGAAGGAAAAAATCGGCGGCCTTGGACAGAAGATCATTGGTGAGATCGAAAGCCTCGCAGGAGTTGTCAATGCCGACCCGCTTGCGCAAGCCGAGGGTGAATTTAACATAGCTGTCGGCGACATACGGGAGGAGATCGAGGGCAACCTGGAAGACGCGGATTCGCACCGAGAAGCCGCAGGCGAACGGAGCGATACAAAATGACCGCGAGCGCTGAAACAGCGAACAAAGAATTGGTACTGCCTCGTCGTATGCGAGGGCTGCAGCCGACTCTTATTCGGCAGTTTTTTGAGCGGGCGTTGCCGGATAGTATTAATTTCGGTTTGGGTGAGCCAGATCTGCCGACGCCGCAGTTTCTGCGTGACGAGGCGGCGCGTGTTGCTCGCGACGAGCAGAATGGCTATACATCGCATCCGGGAATGCCGGCTTTGCGGACGAAGATCGCCGAGCAATATCCGCATCTCGACCTGCCAATGACGGGCGTTGTCGTAACTTGCGGCTCGCAGGAGGCAATGACCGATGCGTTTATGTGCTGCATTGACGAAGGCGACGAAGTTCTGCTGCCTGACCCCAGCTTTCCGGCATATGACGCATGCACGCGGCTCGCGCAGGGCGAACCGGTTTACTATCGAATGCCGGCAGATGGCGAATTTGCATTTGATATTTCAAATTTCAGATCAAAGATCACGGATAAGACGAAAGCGGCCGTCGTAATTTCACCCTCGAATCCGACCGGGAAAATAATGTCGGCGGAGAATTATCGCCAGATAGCCGAAGCATTGGACGGAACCGGCATTTGGCTGCTTTCAGATGAGATTTACAGCGATCTGTATTTTGGCGAGCGGCCGCACTCGGCATCGGAGTTTTACGGTCGGACGATCATCATCAGCGGCCTTTCGAAATCGCTTTCAATGACCGGCTGGCGGCTAGGTTGGGCGGCTTGTTCCGATCCTGAAATGATAAACGCGATCCAGGTCCTGCATGGCTTCACCACAGTTTGTGCCGCAACCATTGTTCAGAAGGCTAGTTTGCTTGCATGGACAGACGAGGCCGAAGCCGCAAAACAGAACGCCCGCGATGTTTACAAAAAACGCGGAGAATTTCTTGTCGATCTTTTCGACAAGGAACTTGGCCTAAAAGCCACATCGCCTGAAGGAGCATTTTACACGATGCTCGATGTGCGTTCGCTTGGCGACGACATCGAGATAGCCGAAAAATGCCTGCAAAACCGTGTCATCACCGTTCCCGGCGTCGCGTTCGGTAACGAAGCCAAAGGTTTTTTGCGGATATCGTTCTGCAACACGGAAGAAAGGATGACGGAAGGCGTGCGGCGGATGAAAGAGGCTTTGGTTTGATCGGTCAAAACTATGGGATTCTTTTCGAAAATATTCGGATCGGCCAGTTCACCAATGAGGATGACGCCGGTTCCTGAACCCACGGCGAAAATGATGGATGAAGATGTGTTTTGGCGCATCGTTCAAACTTCAATTGAGGAATCAGGCGGCGATCGTGAATGCCAGAAAGACGTACTTGTCGGACAATTGGAACGACTCGAGCCAGCCGATATTGTCAAATTTAGGCTTCGAACCGACAAATTGCTTTACGACACCTACAATTCCAAATTCTGGTGTGCGGGATACCTTATGAACAAAGGTTGTTCCGACGATGCGTTTGAATATTTTCGACTTTGGGTGATCTCCAGAGGCCGAGACGTATTTAATGCCGCAGCAGAAAATCCAGATTCGCTAGTTACACAAGATGGTTTCGGTGAGGAGTTTTATGAGTTCGAGGAACTGTGGTACGTCGCGTTGACTGCGTTCAAGAACGTAACTGGAAAGGAACTTTACGATTATATTAATTACGACGAATTTAAGTTTTGTGAAGGAAATTATCCAGATATTGACTTCGATTGGTCTGAGGATGAACCTGAATCGATGAAAGAACTTTGCCCGAATCTATTCGCTCGCTTTCACAAAGATAACAATTTGTCATAACTTGAACGAGCTTCGATGTGAGGTTTAATTTTACCCGCGTCCGCGTCAGTAAGGCCACGGTCGATGGAATCTTTTTCTGCTGCAGAGATCTCGTCCCACCAATCCCTGGAATTTTGCTCCTTTAGGTCTTCGATCTTATCCAGCAGAGCGGCATCATCAATGATCGACAGCCATTGAATAAGTTCGATCTTTCTTTCCTGTAGAGTCGTCGCCATACCACGATATTAACATGACTGAGATTTTATCTCGTCCAACTTTTGATTCTTTGCCGCCGTCAGGCGAAAAATGAGACTATAACTTTCGATTGTTTACTTGTGCTATGAAAAGATACCGAGCGGGAACCCTGACGCAACGGCACCAGCCATTTGCATTTTGCGATAAGAGACGGACGGTGTTTGATGGCTCGGCTAACAAAGGAATCTTCTTCATGATACTTTAAACGAATACCAAGACTTGGTATATTCTATCAGGGAAAATGTATGGCAAAAAATACATCGGTTCTATTGGGGGACTACTTCGATAATTTTATTAATCGACAGGTGAAGGCGGGCAAATTTTCTTCTGCGAGTGAAGTTGTCCGGGCCGCTTTGAGAATGTTCGAGCACGAAGAGGCAAAAAAAGCGGAATTGATAAAAGAGTTGAAGAAAGGTGAAAAATCAGGTTTTGTAAAAGGGTTCGCTAGACGAGCATTTTTGAATGACCTTCACCGAAAGCACGTCGGCAAACGATGAAGTATAAACTTAGTAAAGAGGCTGCAAAGGACCTCAAGAACATTTGGCTTTATACATTTGAACATTGGTCCCGAGAACAGGCGGACCGGTATTATGACTTGCTACTGGACGAGATAGAATATGTTGCCAAAAATCCACAGACAGGAAAAGATTACAGTCACATCAGAGAAGGGTATTTTAGAACCCGTGTGAAATCCCATTATATTTTTTATAAGAATAATTCACGTGAAGGTGTGATCGAAACTATTAGGATCTTGCATCAACGAATGGATATAAACGCACGACTCAACGACTAGGCGTCGTGTGCTTAGCTTGTCAGTTGCTATGAAGAAATATCGAGTTGGAATTTTAGGAGCGACCGGGACGGTCGGGCAGCGGTTTATTCAGCTTCTTGAAGGGCATCCTCAGTTTGAGGTGACGGCATTGGCGGCTTCAGACAGGTCTGCCGGAAAACCGTATGCCGAGGCGTGTGCGTGGAAGCTGAGCGGGGCGATACCGGAGAGCGTTCGTGAGATCGTCGTTGTGCAGATCGAGCCGCCGCTTGATTGCGATATTGTTTTTTCGAGCCTGCCATCGTCGGTCGCTCGCGAAACAGAAGAGGCATTTGCGCGCGCGGGCTATCCTGTCATCAGCAATTCGTCCAGCTATCGGATGGATGAGGACGTACCGCTTCTTATCGCAGAGGTCAATCCGGATCACGTCGATCTCATCCCGGAACAGCAAAAGAAGCGCGGCTTTGGGAAAGGGTTTATCGTGACCAATCCAAATTGCGCCGTCGTCAGTTTTGCTCCGCCGCTGGCGGCAATACACAGAGAATTCGGTGTTGAATCGGCTGTTGTGACAACGATGCAGGCTATCTCCGGGGCCGGCTACCCTGGCGTTTCGTCGATGGATATAGTTGACAACGTTGTACCGTACATCGCGGGTGAAGAACCAAAGGTCGAGACCGAGGCGCAGAAGATACTCGGAACCCTCACGAACGGGGCGATCGAGAAGGCTGATTTTGCCGTTTCGGCACAATGCTTTCGCGTGAATGTGCTGGATGGCCATACGTGTGCCGTTCGGGTGAACCTCGCCGAAAAGGCTACGCTCGAAGATATCGTTGCCGCAATGAAGGAGTTTCCGTCGCTCGGCCTGCACTCATCGCCCGCAAGGTTTATTGAGGTACTTGACGAACCAAGCCGGCCGCAACCGCGCCTTGACCGCGACAGCGGCAACGGCATGACCATAACCGTTGGCCGGATCTTTCCTGACACGGTCTTCGATTATCGATTTGTGGCACTAAGCCATAATACGGTCCGTGGCGCCGCCGGGTCGGCAATTCTTAATGCGGAGCTTCTTATCGACAGAAGGATGATCTGAGCAGATGGCAGACGCCCAGAGCGAAAAGAGTTTCGTCCACAAGGTCTTGCTGACGATAGGCCTTGTTTGCCTGACCCTTCTTTTAATTGTTCTCGTCTATTATACGTTCGATGTGCTGCTGCTCATCTTTGCGGCCGCCCTGCTTGCGATCTTTCTCCGCGGACTGGGCGATGTGGTTTGCGGATATACAAATATCAGCGAAGGCCTCTCCGTATTGGTTGTCTCCGTGCTGATAATCGGCGTGCTGGCAGGAGGTATTGCGCTCCTCGCGCCTGACGTTGCCGATCAAGTCGAGCATCTCCGAGTAACCTTACCCGCTTCGGCCCGCGAGGCCGCCGAGTATATATCGCAGTTTCCTTGGGGACGTGCCCTCATCGACCAACTTCCCAGCTTTGACGATGTTACAGCCGCGGTCGGAACACTGACGCTGCTGCAAGGGGTCGGCGGGTTCTTTTCATCGACGGTCGGCGTTGTCGGCAACTTCTTTATCGTCATCTTTCTCGCGATCTATTTTGCTCTCGAGCCGCGTTTCTACACCCGCGGATTTACGAACCTGTTTCCGCTCGGACGGCGAACCCGCGCCCGCGAGGTAATATTCGCCATCGGCGACACGCTTCGCTGGTGGCTGATCGGTAAGGTCTTTTCGATGGTCTTCATCGGCTTGCTGACCGGCATCGGGCTTTATTTGCTTGGGGTACCGCTTTCGCTGGCACTTGGGGTGATCGCGGGACTATTGTCGTTCATCCCGAACTTTGGGCCGATCCTCTCAGCCGTCCCGGCGCTTCTGCTCGCGTTTGTTGAGAGCCCGATGAAGGCTCTGTACGTACTGATCTTGTATGTCGGCGTGCAGTTGATCGAATCAAACCTCGTCACGCCGTTCATCGAACGAAAGACCGTCGAACTGCCGCCGGCACTGACGATCGTTTTCCAACTTGCTTTGGCAGTGCTTGTCGGCGGGCTCGGACTTGTGCTGGCGACACCTCTGCTTGCGGTTTTGATCGTTTTGGTGCAGATGATCTATATCGAAGACGTGCTCGGCGACCGCAGGGCGGAGATGGGTGATCAGCTCGCGCGGGCTGACGGACACGAAAAAGTGAAAGGTTCTGGGGCACCGGATCGCGATATGCAGCGATCTGAAATGGATAGCAAAAACTAGCAAATATTGCTAATATCGAAGAATGAACGTTTCACTTACACCTGAACTCGAAAAATTCATCGAAAACAAAGTAAAAAGCGGCCGCTACCATACCGCGAGCGAAGTCGTCCGCGAAAGCCTTCGGCTCTTGGAGCGCGAAGATCAATTGCTTGAGTTTAAACGAGATGAGCTGCGCCGCGAGATAGAAAAAGGTGTCGAGCAGATCAGGAACGGAGAGTACATTGAGCTCACCTCTGAACAACTTCCGGAGTATGCAAGAGAAATTGGGCGCCGCGGACGTGAACGACTTGCTGCGCGAAAGGAAGGCACGAGAGAAAAACTAAGTTAGATGGGAACATTCAGGTTATCAAGTCACGCGGACCGCGACCTTGATGAAATTTGGGAGTTCATTGCGGCTGACTCGAGTGAGATGGCAGATAGATTTATACGCTTCCTCGTCGGGAGGTTTGAGCTGTTATCGGAGCGGTCGATGATTGGCCGCCCTCGCGACGACCTCCGTTTCAACCTTCGAAGTTTTCCTTATCGTAGTTACAATATTTTCTATTTTCGAACTGCTTATGGAGTTGAGATCTATCGCGTCCTTCATGCGGCACGTGACATAGAGACAGTATTCACTGGCGAAACCGAATGATCAAACGCTACACACTGCCCGAAATGGGCTCGATATGGTCGCAGGAGAACAAGTTTCAGAAATGGCTTGATGTTGAGATAGCTGTTTGCGAAGTGCATGCGGATGACGGAACTATCCCGCACGAGGCGGTTGAAATCATCAAGTCAAAGGCGGCATTTACTGTCGAGCGGATCTCCGAGATCGAGAAGACGACGGACCATGACGTCATCGCATTTACGACAAATCTGGCAGAAAACATCGGCGAAGCGGCGCGGTTTGTCCACTATGGGCTGACGTCGAGTGACGTTGTCGATACGGCGAACGCGATCCTGCTTAAGGAGTCGTGCGATATTTTGCTCGCAAAGATCGACGCGATGCTGCCTGTTCTGAAACGGCGGGCGTTTGAATTCAAGGACACGCCGCAGATCGGTCGGACGCACGGAATTCACGCTGAGCCGACATCATTTGGACTGGTCTGGGCGTTGTGGTATTCGGAAATGCAGCGAAACCGCGAGCGCATGGCTCGGGCAAAAGATGCTGTGTCCGTCGGAAAGATCAGCGGCGCGGTCGGTGCATTTGCTCATCTATCGCCGGATGTTGAAGAGCGGGTTTGTGCGAAGCTTGGGTTGAAAGCGGCAGATGTCTCGACTCAAGTGATCCAGCGTGACCGGTATGCAGAATATCTATGCACGCTTGCGGTTATCGCCTCGACGCTTGAGAAAATGGCGCTTCAGGTTCGTCATTGGCAGCGGACCGAGGTTCGGGAAGCGCAGGAAGCATTCAAGAAAGGACAAAAAGGCTCGTCCGCAATGCCGCACAAGCGAAACCCTATACTTTCAGAACGCATCTGCGGAATGGCCCGGACCGTGCGGGCGAATTCGATCGTAGGTTTGGAGAACGTTGCCCTGTGGCACGAGCGCGATATTTCGCATTCCTCCGCCGAGCGCATCGTCCTGCCTGATTCGTCCGCAACCCTGGACTATATGCTGGCAAAGACGACGTCGCTGCTTGATACGCTCGTCGTTTACCCTGAGAACATGCTCAAAAATCTGAACATAACCCGCGGGTTGGTTTTCAGCGGCCAGCTAATGCTCGCCCTGACGCAAAAAGGTGTATCGCGCGAGGACGCATACGTTTACACCCAGCGAAACGCGATGAAGGTCTGGGACGAAGGAGGAGAATATAGTGAGCTTGTAGCCGAAGACGCGGACATCACTTCACATCTGTCGATGGAAGAGATAGCCCGCGTCTTTGATCTTGGGCATTACCTACGAAATGTAGATAAGGTATTTAAGAGAGTTTTTGATTAACCTGCCCATTTTTCGGCCAGGTTTCCGAAGATCGGGTACTTGAACATCTGGCCCTGGAACGATTTGATCGCCCCGTAGATCATGCCGCCGAGCCAGCCGAACCACAACAGCATTCCGAGCAGATAGATAAGTATCCCAATAATTCCAAAGATCGACGAAATTTGACCGAGTACCGCGGCGATCACCCCGCCGACGA
>JADYZI010000469.1 GCA_020853255.1 Acidobacteriota bacterium | reverse complement strand
AATCGGTGCTGTCCATCAAATCGCGAATGCGGAGGTCTTGCTGCGAATAGCCGATATTCTCAAGATGCGTCCACCAATCGATCTTGTCGAGGTTGGTCTTTTGAAGTGTCGTCAGTTTCTCGTAGCCGGCGATGATCTCCGTCCACGCTTTCTTCGCCGGTTCCGAAAAGCCCCAAGCCCGCGGCGAAGACACCTTGCCGCTAAGCATCAAACTATCTTCGAATTGATGCTTCTGAAGCGGAATCTTGAACTCGCCGCACAACGCATGCAGCCGCTCATGGCTCTCACCTACCCACTCGGCCCCAAGTTCGCAGATCAGATTTGTGCCCTTGAATGTGTGCGAAAACACTCGTCCACCAATGCGATCACGGCCGTCAAGCAGGGTCACTTCCCATCCTGCAGCTTTTAATTTGTAGGCTGCCGACAGGCCGGCAAGGCCCGCACCGATAATGACGCATGACTTCGCTTTTTTTTGACCCAGGACTTGCCGCGAGGTAAGCGCAACGGACGCGGCCGTCGCACCCAGGATCGTGAGAAACTCACGACGGCTTGTCATGCTCGGAGGCCCACCTTTAGGCGGCTTTCTTCCCACTTGATCTTCCATTAAGTATCAATTTTGCCAGACTCGCGGCGATTATGGATATTTGTTCAATTCGCCTTTGCTCTCAGCTCGGTTCGCAGCTGCATCCAAATTTCATTGTATTTCCATTCGGGCGGCGGATTCTCTTCGCCGTGGTGGTCGGGTTTTAGAACGAGGTCGCCGGTCGCCACAAGAATCCGCTTGACCTCAGGGTTTTGTTCAAGCTTTGCACGCATCGCGGCAACGATCAATCGGTAATGTTCGCCCGGTGTCGTGGAACGATACGGAAAACGCTTGCCGTTGTATGTCACCCAATCTATGCCGAGAGTTTTCATATTCTCCTCGGCAAGCGTTCCGGCTTGTTTTGCTTCGAACGCCGTCATCTGTGCGACCTGATCGCGTGTGTATTTCCACGTCACACGTTTGTCGCGTCCACGCTCGTCCGTTCCGCTTTCGGGATAAAGCATCATCTGCCAAAAACCCTCGACGCTCGCGTAACCCTTCCCATCCATCTCAAACGGCGTCGCCGCAAAATTCGACAAAATGCCAAGCTCATTCCGCTTCGACAAAATAACCTCACCGGCTCGCGCTTCCTGCGGTAGAATTTCCCACGCGGGTTTGTTCGGATCGTCGATAAGAGCGAACCAGGCGTCGGGATATTTCTTGCGCGAATCCAATCGCGATAGCACCACATCGAACTCCTCATCACTCATCCAATCTTCGTTATGATGGCGATGGTCAAAGTTGCGCCAAAGGGTAAAACTTGATGCTGTATGGATCTCGCCTCTGTGAAAGTCAAAAATTATCCTCGCCGGACGCACTGAAACCACGGAATCGTGATACTTGATCTGTAGGTTAAGATAAATAGCCGCGTCATTATTTAGCCACCGTTGGTCTATAACGTCCTCGACAGTCAAGGGACCCATTTCGAAAACAAACTCCATCCCAAGACTTGACCAAAATGTTAGTCTCGACGCATTGCGAGCGTAGTATTGTTCTATCTTATAGCCGTAAGAATAGTAGCCAAGGTCATCAGTCTTTTGACCAGAAGCAATTGTGAATCGTGCGTTCCATGCTAGCACCGCAACGATTCCGAAAACGCCTATGGCCAGGGATAGCATGGTGACAACGTACCATAAGATCGTCCGGCGTTCTTGACGGCTATTGATTGGCATCACTATTCAACTCCGCAAGCATCTCGCCGAGCTTCTCCATTTTATCCGCCGGGATGTCGCGGGTTCATTTCGGTGAAGGATTTGGCGATGGGCCCTCGTTTGAGCGTGCGGAGGGCTGGCTCCACAGTTTACGGATACTCGACCAATTTCAAACCATCTATAAATCTGAAGTCCTTTGTATTCCGCGTAACAAACTCTAGATCATTTAAAAGGGCGGTCGCGGCTATCAGTGCGTCCGCCATAAGTAATCCGTGGCTTAGTCTGTAGCGCTCAAGGAGTTTCAGGGCTGTTTCCGAGATGTCCTCGGCAATATGAATATGCTCAAAACGAGAAAGGAATTTCGCTATCGAGGCTTGATCGGTTTTGTTAAGGCTTCCGATCACAAGCTCAAATGCCGAAACAGCGCTGATAGCTACGCCACGAGTCTTTTCCAGATTTTCGACGAATAAAACAGCCGTGGGATCGTCGCGCGAGACCAGGATGAGAATGTCCGAGTCAACGATTATCCTCTCCATTTATGACTACGATCCCAATCGGTTCGGCGAACGTTCCTAACCCATTCGGCCGGATCCTTCATATCTTCGCGGTTGGCCCACATTCCGACAAAGGGTTCGTCGCGAAGCGGGATATTTTCTGAACGATCACTGGCAGAACGCGCCGACTGCTTACGAAACCTGTCGACCATCTTCCCAATTCGCCGTCTGAGCGACTCAGGCAAATGAGGAATTTCCTTTATTAACTCTTCGTTAGTCATATCGGTTTCAGAATACAGCGCTTTCTAGAAAATGAACAGTATTTTAAATGATCGTCGTCACGATCACGCAGCATGCCGGCTTCAGTTATCACGCCCGTCAGCCAACGATGGTCTCCATCATCTTCCCCAACCACAATCCGGATTTACATGCACCGCGCCCTATTCAGCCTGACTTGTTTGTAGCTCCGCAGGCATCTCGCTCACCTTCTCCATTTTATCCGCCGGAATGTCGCGAGTCATTTCGGTGAAGGGTTTGGTGAGCGAATCGCGAGGCGTGTCGCATTAACCTTTCCGCACAAGTCTCGTTACCAATCTATTCACTTTCAAATCCGCGATGCTCCCGCCGCATGCCAAATGAACACGTTTGACAATTTCGGAAGTGGCTTGAAATCGGTCGCGTGAACTTCGTTTTTGCCAAAACTGGACGCGTTTTAGCCGTTCGTCCTCATCGCCTTCTTCGAGCCGACCCAACTCCTTTTGCACGGCTTCCTCGATGTATTGCTCTTTTTGTTCTGCGATCGTTCTTTTCATAATTCAAATAATAGTAGTCACGATCTCGCGGATGCTACGTTGGAGTTCGCGGTCGTCGGTGATGGGTGAACAGATGGCGACCTCGGCCGCATCAACGGGGGCAATGCCTTTTGCTATCATTTGGGCTGCATAGATCAGGAGGCGTGTCGAGACGCCTTCTTCAAGGCCGTGCCCGCGAAGATTCCGTACCTTTTGACCGATCTGAACAATATCTTTTGCGGAAGCCTCGTCGATACCTCCTTCTTTGGCAACGATCTCGGCCTCTAATTCGGCGTTCGGATAATCGAACTCCATTGCAATGAACCGCTGCCGGGTCGATTGTTTTAGATCTTTTAGAACTGACTGATAACCGGGGTTGTATGAAACCACTAGCATGAAATCATCGGGAGCATCGATGACCGTACCGCGTTTCTCTATCGGCAGGCGGCGGCGGTCGTCGGTCAGCGGGTGAATGATAACGACGGTGTCCTTGCGGGCCTCGACCACTTCGTCAAGGTAGCAGATTGCCCCGTTTCGGACGGCCGTGGTAAGCGGCCCGTCGTGCCATACGGTCTCCTCACCTTCAAGCAGATATCGGCCGACAAGGTCGGTTGACGAAAGGTCCTCGTGGCAGGCGACGGTGATCAGCGGACGTTCCAGCCTGTATGCCATGTATTCGACAAAACGCGTCTTCCCGCAGCCCGTCGGCCCCTTTAGCATTACGGGAAGTTTTGCGGCATAGGCCGCCTCGAACATTTCGACCTCATGGCTGACCGGGAGATAAAAGGGCTCCTTGGCTACCTTGAACTTTTCAACAGCGGTTTCCATAAAGTTCAATTCTCGCACAAACGAACAAAAGAGGCAGTCCTGCAACAGGCGAATTTTGCGCCTGTAAGATCGGCGCAACTCGGTGTATCATCGAACATGAACTTCGTGCCGGCGCGGACCCTTGAAAACACAACCTATGATCACGATCGTACAGCCTGACGCGGCAGAGGACATTGAAACGGTCAGAACGCTCTTTCGCGAGTATGAATCCTGGCTCGGGATGGACCTTTGCTTTCAAGGGTTTGAGCAGGAGTT